>CAZIKS010000355.1:0-2527 GCA_964539795.1 uncultured Pirellulales bacterium | reverse complement strand
TGGCTTTCATGGAAAGAACTCTTTAAACATATAGTGTTCACGTTATTATTGCCTTGTTTGTTTTTCTTAAAAGTCCCTTAGGTTTGTCTTTATAGACAAGTTCCTTGACTTTGGTTCGCAGAGGTAAAGGATTCCCCAATTTGTCAAGTGTGACCCCGTACCAGGTGACGAATGTATCACGCTTCAGTATCCTTCTGAATTGAATTCGAAACCAAGTCCTTGTTACAGGGCTCATTATACAACGCTATTGGTTTGCAAACAAAACAAGCCCTTTTGGGGCATGAGGAAAATTTTGTACGTGCAACTGGAAGTCACTAATCGTCAAATTGTTCAATAAAGGAACTATATTAAGCGGATTTCGTTTGTAGGCAGATTCACTGACCTCGCTCCCCATGTACCACGGGCTTGTATGAATGCCTTCACACTGATCCTAATTTGTGTTCTCAGGCGGTGTGGGCCCCGTTCTGACGGGGTAGCTGCGGCTTTCGGTAAACACCGCCATTTCGGTGTTTAGGTCAACAGCAACCATAACTACCCGTATGAGAGGCCCTTCAAAATGAATATGAACCATAGGATAGATAACCGCTGTCTGTGGAACGTTTGGAACCCAAAGCGGTACTCCCGTCTCTACCGCTTCATAGTCTACTATCGTATGGCCTCCTTCGAATATAGCTATCCAGCCCAGTCTTATCGTGTATTGATTATATTCTTTCAGATATGCTAAAGCCTTAGGTGTATTGAGGGCTATCTCCGTCAGTCTATCCTTCTCACTGTCTGTCAACCATCTCAAATTCTCCCAGACTTTATTCGGGAGCCAACTTCCTCCTCCTGGCACTACAAGCAGCATTGATCGACCTATCATAATCTGCTCCTCCACTGAAACCTGGTCACTGACGATGGCGTAATGAATGTCCAGAGCCCACCAATCAATTCGGTTGTCCCCCAGTAGACCTTGGTCACGGCGAATGGTGATTCTCTCACCCACTGCATCGGGAGACGGGCCGGTCACGCCGGGCTCAGGCACCAGGAGTAGCTGAAAGGTCGAGTAGTGTACCGTCACGCCGTGAGGCTCTTCAGGAGTAACCTTCAGGCCGATAAATGGGGGTTCAGTGCCCTCTGGCATGTAGAGTGGGAGTTGATCGCGAATGGGGAACTCCACAATCTCCTGTGCTTCCTCCAGTGTTATCATACCGGGTGGCGGGGGAGGGGGCTCCTCAAATCTCAGCTTTAGACGTGTTCTTATCTTTTTACTCAACCCATCAACATCATCGAGGAAGGTATAGTTGAAATAGACGTATACCCGATAATAAGCAGCCTCGGTGATCGGAGGTGCATGAGCCCAAGCTTCGGCCCCCTGCCGTGGTAGGATCCAACGGGACCATATTGGAGGTAGCGCCGTTGGGCTAACCGTCAGGGTAACCTCAACCTCAACCGTCTGGCCGGGGTTCAGACTGAAGGCGTCAGGATGAAACTCAACCTCCACACCCTCAGGCAATTCTTCCGCTGAGGATACTGATATCTCTAAAGGCTCTGTGGATTCCGAAATTACCCTGATGGCTACCATCCCAGTCTCACCCTGAGGAACAACAATATTATCCTCGGGAAGGATTTCAGTCTCTATTGGCCGTGGCGGGTTAGGTTGTTTGGGATCCGGCAGAGATTTAGCCACCTTTACCAACTCTCTTTCCAGAATAGATTTATTTACTGATAGAACTATCTCAAATTCTCCACGCTCACCCAAGTTAGGGTACCATTCCCACCAGAAATCATTATGGTCATTTCTGTCTACGATAAGACCCCTGTTCACCATAACTACTCCGCTTTCACTGATCGTGACCCACTCACCAGAAAGCTTTGTCCCCTTCCCGCCTTGACTAAGCCAACGTATATCCATACGCATTTTACATTCAACCTCATAATGCTGATGAGTGCCAGTAGCATCGGTGTGGGTTACCATCTCCTTCTTTATCTCTTCATCAGAAATGAGGAGTATTACCGTGCTATCTACCTCAATGTAGACTTCCCAGATTTTGTAACCTTTGGGTAGATAGGAAGGTGTAGGTATAGTCACTCCTATACTACTGCTGGCCTCTTCTAGGGTTATCTTCTGGGTGCTAAGTTCAAGGGCGCTGCTGAATGTATCCGGTAACGTTGGTGTTGATGGCAATGGCGGTTCCTCTGGCTGGATTTCGCAACCTGCAAAGACCATTGCTGTGGTCATGACAATGAGAGCCAATAGGCATAACTTTCGCTCAGTTGCCATTCTACCACCCCACAACCTAATACCGAGAACTCTTATATCTTGAGTCATTTTAGTTGGCTTGGTTCTTCGCTGCATATTCTAACTACAAAGTCGTAACAAACAAATACCTTGTGACAAAATCAATCAAACCAAAAAAGGTGCCAACCGCCGCATGACATTTAACGGTTCTGGTGCCCTTCATTTATCCCGCTAATTTCTCCCACCCCAACCGCTGGCTATTCAGTTGTTCAGGTATCAATAATATGTTGTAGCATTAGTATAGTC
>CAZIKS010000354.1:0-2531 GCA_964539795.1 uncultured Pirellulales bacterium | reverse complement strand
AATCGTCCAAAAGCAGCACAAGTTAATACATATCATAGGGATGGTTTTATGAGATTTGATGGTAATGCAGGAGACACAGTAGTCTATGAACCAAATAGTTTTGGAGGACCCAAAGAAGACCCTGCTTTTAAGGAACCCCCCCTAAAGATTTCGGGTGATGCAGATAGATATAATCAACCAAGAGTTGATGCAGATTTCATTCAACCCGGTAATCTCTATAGATTGATGCCCCCTGATGAACAGGAACGTCTAATCCAAAACCTTGTTAATAGCTTAAAAACTGTGCCAAAGTCCATTCAGGAACGAATGCTTCAATATTTTTATAAAGCTGATTCGACCTGGGGCGATAGAATCGCAAAGGGATTAGGAATTAAAGCCTTAGCTGCAATCTAATAAAAATATATTTAAAAATAACTCTTTCTTTTTTTTATTTTATTATTATAATTTTAATGGCATTTAAGCAAAATAGTATTGAATAAATAAGATTAAAAGAAAAAATTAATGGGTGAATTAATATGTTCAATTTCTTCATAATGAACATACTCTTATTAGAAAGCCCAATCTTTGTTAAAAATTAAATAAAAATTTATGAAAAATAGTCACAAAATTAAATAAAACTCTATTAATATCAAAATAAAATAAAAAATGGTGTTTAAAATTACGCAATATAAATATGAAAATAAAAATACTGAAGATATCATTGATAATTCAAACTCCATTGAAGTAAAAGATTTAAAGAAATATTTCATAGGGAAAAAAAGTTTTAACGACGTTAAAGCTGTTGATGGAATATCGTTTGAGGTAAAAAGAGGTGAGCTATTTGGACTTTTGGGACCTAATGGAGCTGGCAAGACAACTACAATAAATATGTTATGTGGTTTATTAAAACCTACAGAAGGGACTGCTATAGTTGGAGGTTATGATGTAAAGGAGAATCTTAATAAGGTTAAGGAATTAATTAGTGTATGCCCACAGGAAGCGGCAGTATTTCCATTTCTTACAGGTAGAGAGAATATTGAGTATTTCGGAAACATGCACCTGATGTCGAAAGAAAAAATAAATGAGCGAGCAGAAAAACTATTAAATTTATTAGGTTTATTTGAAGCCAGTACGCGGAAAGCAAAAGCATATAGTGGAGGAATGAAAAGACAACTAAATTTAATAGTTGCGTTAATAAACGAGCCTAACATTCTATTCTTAGATGAACCGACAGTAGGAATGGACCCTCGAGTTCGACGAACTACATGGGAGTTTATTAATTCTTTAAAAAATGAAAATAGAACCATCATCTTAACAACCCATTATATCGAAGAAGCAGAAGCTCTCTGCGATAGAGTTGCGATTATTGATTATGGGAAGTTAGTAGCACTAGACTCCCCTAAAAAATTGATGGAAGAACATGAATCTAAAAATTTAGAGGAGGTTTTTTTGAAAATTACTGGAAGGAGAATTTTGGAGGGGGTCTAACAATGAAAAGACAAAGAATTCTAACAGTTTTTAGGATGGAAATGAAGAAGCTGATAAGAACACCGATGTATCTATTTTTCTCGCTATTTTTTGTCGCGATGCTTGTTATAATATTAGGACTAGCGCTAGGTAATGTTTATGAATGGGGGCCTGATGCATATGGAAATCCAAGAAGTATTTTTGAACATATGGTACCGGGATTATTTGCTTACTCAGGTATTATGATAATATTTACTTTCGCGTCATCTGTTACGGGAGACCGTGATAATGGAGTGCAAAGAAGAATGAAAACAACTCCGATAACCTCTGGAGAAGTAATAGTCGGTCAAATGTTATCATATACAATTATACCACTCATTCAAACCGCTATAATTTTAATAACTGCGCTTATCATGGGTTTTAATCCAAAACTTACTATTGAGGGGGTAGTAATGGTATTTGTTTTTATGATTTTTCTGAGCTTTTGCTCGGTAGGGCTTGGATTGATTACCGCTACTATTGCAAAAGATGCTAGAGCTGCAGGTAGTTTAGCTTTCATCTTTATCGTGCCACAACAGTTGTTTGGGTCGTTCATATACATGGGTGAGTCAATGAGAGTAATCGGAGTAGTTATGCCAAGTCAATATGTTACTGAGGGCATATACCGAATCTTCTATGGAGGTACTTTAACCGATGTATTTATTTGGCTTGACCTATTAGTAATTGTAATTATAAGCTTTATAATATACGTTATTGGGTTAAAATTGTTTGATAGATAAACACCAAAGGTGTTAATTAAATACACAAAAAAGAAAAAAAAATGGAAAATAATAGTAAAAAAATGAAAGCGGTTGTATACAAAAAATACGGCCCTCCAGATGTTCTTCAGCTCAAAGAGGTAGAAAAACCTACTCCAAAGGAAAATGAAGTACTGGTAAAAATACATGCAACAACAGTACATGTAGGTGACACGATTCTTCGAAAAGGCAAACACCCTGATTCCAAATTATTTACCGTCATGTTGCATATGACGTTAGGAATTAGAAAACCAAGAAGAAACATACTAGGAATGGAGATATCTGGGG
>CAZIKS010000353.1:0-2564 GCA_964539795.1 uncultured Pirellulales bacterium | reverse complement strand
GGTCTTCATGACCATGGGTGATAATGATACCCTTTATTTTCTCCCGCCGCTCCAGCAGGTAGCTCGTATCAGGAATAACGAGGTCAATGCCCAACATCTCTTCTGAAGGGAACATGAGCCCGGCATCGATGATGACAATGTCATCTTCATATTCCATCACCATCATGTTCTTGCCGATTTCACTTAGCCCCCCCAGGGGGATTATTTTCAATCTTGGCTTACTCATATATTTAAACCTCAAACATGTTCAATTGCCTTGGTTGCTCATCAGTTTCAGTCATATTTTTCGCTTCAGCCAAGAGTGATGGAATCTTAAGCATATCCTCCTCTATGGTGCGGCGTAGACTCTGCTGATGAAGAGCTGCTGCCGGGTGATACATGGCATAATATATAACATTATCCCGCTTCTGGGCGGTGCCATGAATCTTGCTTATGCTCTTACCGGGGAAGAACATGGCCATAGAATAACGTCCCAGGGCTACAATCATCTTGGGACAAATTAGCTCAACCTGGCGTTCCAACCAGTTACGACAGTTAAGTATTTCTGAAGGTAAGGGATCGCGGTTTCCCTGGGGACGACACTTAATCACGTTGGCAATATAAACCTGCTCACGCCGCAAACCAATAGAAGCCAGTAATTGGTCCAGATATTGTCCCGCCGGTCCGACAAACGGGCGTCCTTGTTGGTCTTCGTGCCAGCCCGGTGCCTCGCCAATGAATAGTATATCAGCATCTTCTGCCCCCTCACCAGGTACCACCTTAGTTCGGTATTTAGCTATCTCGCACTGTTGACAAAGTGCAATTTCTTCATAAAGCTCGCTCAGCGCTGACATCTTAGCGTTAACCTGTAGAAAAACTTAACCAGCCTTCTTGACTATGATAGCATTTAATTATATGTTAAGTCAATTGAGAGAATTCAACTCTGCCAGGTTGTTGACACTATAGAGGGACGATTGCTAAACTATCTTAGAAATCAGCTTTTACCCAGGGAGGAAAAAGATGAGCTTTTTAAGCCAAACTGATCCGGGGGTTAGTCACACCCTAATTATGGAGGAAAAGCGGCAAAGGGAAACAATAAATCTCATTCCCTCGGAAAACTATACCAGTAAGGCCGTGCTTGAAGCCCAGGGCTCGTTATTAACTAACAAATATGCTGAGGGTTATCCCCAGCGACGCTACTACGGCGGGTGCCAGGGTGTGGATGTAGTAGAGACTCTGGCCATTCAACGAGCTAAGGAGCTATTTCATGCTCAACATGCTAATGTCCAGCCTCACAGCGGCGCTCAGGCCAATATGGCTGCCTACTACGCCTTACTGGAGTATGGGGACACGATTATGGGTATGAGCCTAGCTCATGGCGGGCATCTTACCCATGGCGACAAGGTGAGCTTCTCCGGCAAGTCATATAATTTCATCCAATACGGGGTTAATCGGGAAACCGAACGGATTGACTACCAGCAGGTGGAAAGGCTTGCCCTACAGCATAAGCCCAAACTGATTGTGGCTGGAGCCAGCGCTTACCCCAGGATTATTGATTTTGAGCGTTTTCGGCATATTGCTGACCTAGTAGGAGCCAGGCTAATGGTGGATATGGCTCATCTAGCGGGGATGGTAGCTGTAGGGCTGCACCCTACTCCTGTTCCCTATGCCGATGTGGTAACCTCAACTACGCATAAGACACTACGCGGTCCAAGAGGCGGGCTTGTTTTGTCTCAAGGTGAACTGACTTCAGCAATAGACACCGCCGTATTCCCTAGAATGCAGGGTGGCCCCATGATGCATGTCATCGCGGCTAAAGCAGTAGCCTTCCATGAAGCCATGCAACCTGATTTTTCTGACTACCAACGGGCTACGTTAGATAATGCACTTATCCTAGCCAGCGAACTCAAACGACTAGGTTTGCGCCTGGTATCAGGTGGCACCGATAACCATCTCATTTTAGTCGACCTCACTGAAATCGGGGTCACCGGGAGACAGGCGGAAGAGGCTTTAGAGGCAACCGGTATTGTGGCTAATCGGAATGCCATCCCCTTTGACCCCCACCCACCGACGGTAACCAGTGGCATCAGGCTAGGCACACCGGCGGTGACCACGCGCGGCTTTAGGGTTGAGGAAATGAAGCTTATCGCCTCATTAATCGTGAAAGTGATTACCAATATTGACAACCCGAATATTCAGAAGCAGGTGGGGCAGGAGGTTAGCCAGATATGCCAGCGCTTCCCGCTGCCAGGGGTAGATGACTGAGATTGTTTATAACCCTATGCCTTGTATCTCCTTCCCTTTGGGAAGGAGAAGATTTTTATAAAGGGACTACACTTCTTTATAACTCCCTATATCCATATATCCATGAACTCCTCTTTGAAGAAATAGCCCTCTAAAACGCCCGTATGCTCTACCTCTAGGGTAAAGGGGGTTGAAGAAAGACTTCGCCCTTTCTTATATAACCAATTCCCCTCCCCTTTGAAGAAGTAGGGGATAAAGGGGGTGAGGTAGCTAAACAATAGTGTTATGAGGTAGCTAAACAATAGTGTTATAATGTAAATGATATGAGCTAAAGGTATTTA
>CAZIKS010000352.1:0-2587 GCA_964539795.1 uncultured Pirellulales bacterium | reverse complement strand
TGAACGGCAAGGAACTTCAGCACTTGGCATGGTTATAGGGGGCCTATATGATTTCTGTAATAATCCCGATTTGGAATCGGCGCGAGAACCTTCGCCTCTGCCTGGCGGCACTAGACAAGCAGACGGTGCCCAATTTCGAAGTGGTTCTGGCTGACGACGGAAGCGATGACGACCCACTCTCAGTATTCCATGAGTTTGACACCCGCTTTGAACAGCGTTATGTCTGGCACGAGAGAAGGGGAGTGCAAATCGCACTTTGCAGGAACGAAGGTGCCGCCATAGCACAGAGAAAGGCGTTCCTGTTCCTGGATTCGGACGTACTACTGAACCCCACGGCGCTGGGGCATTATACGAACATTCTCAAGGCAAACCCAGACGTGATTGTCGCAGGAAGGTACGATTGGCTTCCTCCGCAGCTTATAAGCGCGCACGATGTTCACAACAAGTGGGAACAGATCATCCGTGGCGAGATGCCACCTATGGAAATAGGCGGCGCGCCCCTGGGCCTTCTTGGTCCAGACCCGCGCTTGCAAAACCCTAATCTCTTTAACAGTTCTATTATTCAGTATGGGCCTTACTGCCTTAGCTTGTTTAGCGGCAACCTGCTTATACCCCGACGTGTCTTTTTCGCCCTAGGCGGCTTTGATGCCGCCATGATCGGGCATGGGGGAGAAGACGCCGAGTTTGGCATGAGGGCACAGAAGGCACAAATTCCTGTAATCTTCTCTAGCGAAGTGGTGGGCTACCACGTTTACCACGATAGAGACCAGCCTAAGAATAGGCAGGAACTTATGGGCAACGCAAAGTACATAGGACGCAAGCACCACCTGGCCAGCCTGGGTGTGCGAGACGGCACTTCTGGAGAGAGTATCCTTGAATACAGGGAGGACGTGGACCATGTTTAGCTTTGTAATCCCTACACATGAGAGAGAAGCTAACCTGCGCAGGGTTCTTAGCGCGCTTACATTCCAGACAGACGACGACTTTGAGGTCATAGTTGCAGACGACGGCAGTACAGACGGCACGGCAGCCATGGTGCGCGAGATGGCTGAGAGGTTGCCCCTCAAGTATTGCTGGAACAGGCATGAGGGCGCTAGGTCGGCATTGGCGCGCAGTCTGGGCACTAAGCTGCGCGATAAGAAGGCCACGCACGTATGGTTCCTTGATTCTGACATAGTGATTCCCAAGGACGCCGTGGCCCAAGCCAAGAAGATCATCGCGAAGCACCCCGACGCGGTTTTGAGTGGCAGATATGATTGGCTGAACAAGTATGTGTGGCCCTATGAGTGTGGTGCCGATTATTGGGAGATGTTTTCTGCCTTGTTGTTTGAACCAGACCACCGCACTGTGTCGTTTGACAACGAGACGGTGCATACGCATTACGGCTGCGTTATCCTGGGCGGTAATGTTGTGTGCCCTGTCAGGTGGTTGCGGGAACGCGCGTTTGATGAGACTATTATAGGCGGCGGGCAGGATGGTGAGTTCTCTTACTATCTTCAAAGCCTGGGCGCGCCACTCGTCTTTTCTGATACGATCAGGGGCCTGCATATGTGGCACCCTCTAAACCGCCTACTTCGCGACACTTCCATGGCGCTGAAACTGATACGCGCCAGATATTCGAAGGGCTGATCGCGAGGTTAGTGATGAAGAAAGGAATGGTGCTGGATGCCTACTACGGAAACTAGGACTGATTGGGCGCTTGTCTTTCTTGATGAGGAAGACCCAAGACCACGCCCGCCTCATATCTGCGTGGTTATGATAGTGCACAACCGAAAGGCCAACGTTAGGCGCGCCCTTCACGCGTGGTCCCTACAATCGCACAAGGACTTTTCCATCGTCGTGGCAGACGACGGAAGTACAGAAAACATCCTGGGGCTTGTGAAACGCTATGAAGACGACTTGAACATCTGGTACTACCGCCAACTCCACGTCGATGAAAGTAGCGTTGCGGTGAATATAAACCAAGGGTCCAGAGTGGTGCCTCAAAAGACTACCCATATCTGGTACACAGATGGCGACATAATAAGAGACAAGGATGCCATGGAGAACGCCTACAAGCACATAGAAGAATACCCTGGCCGTGTTATCATAGGGCGATACGACTGGTTGCCGGCGATGGTTATTACGCCCATGGACATCGAGAATAGCTTCCAGAAGATCATAGACTGCGAACTGCCCCTACTGGAGGGGGATGGGCAGGTGAGGCGGCGGCTAGATCATAGGCTGAGGCGCGCCGACTGTTTCGACCACAACCTACTGCCCTCATCGGCCCACATTCTGGGCGCGAACTTTATCATACCGGTGCAGGCGTTCAGTGACGTTGGTGGCTGGGACGAACACATTCCTGGTTCTAACGCCAATGACGGTGACTTTGGCTGGATGCTGACGCAAGCGGGTTATGGGTCCCTGGCCGTGAATGACATAACGGGTTACCATATGTGGCATCCGAGAGACCCGGAGGCATTGACAGAAGGGACTGGAATCGCGCTAATCTACCTATTCCGCAAGCGCGGGGTTCCAGTACCAGACTACTACAAGCCGTTTATTCCTAAAGAACGGCAATGGAGGAAAGACCATGGGTGGCCAG
>CAZIKS010000351.1:0-2597 GCA_964539795.1 uncultured Pirellulales bacterium | reverse complement strand
GTTGGGTGACGCCTCAGCTTATATCTGAAGATATAAATGGTTTAACCATCAATCAGGTGGAAACCAATCAGGAAATTTATAAGCTATGGGAAGATGGCTATGAATCTAGTAGATATTTCTTGATTGCAAACCGTCAAAAAACAGGTTTTGACACGTATCTTAATGGATCAGGTCTCCTGATTTACCATATTGATGAACATAAAAGTTGTGGAAAGCATTACTGGACGGGCGGTTTTAATAATGATGACGAGACTCATAAGCTGGTAGACCTTGAAGAAGCTGACGGATCGGCACACATGGATCTAAAAGTTAATCGCGGTGATGCAGGCGATCCGTTTCCCGGGGAAACCAATAACAGATATTTTAATAATACAACCAATCCAGACAGCCGGGATTATAGTGGTCAAATAACCGGTGTCGAGGTTAATAATATAAGTAATTCAGGCTATGTGATGACGTGTGATGTCAAGGTTAGAGATTTACTTGGATATACAATCTCGTATAATGAAAACGGTTATTCAAGGCAGAGCGGGTGGTCTGATCCAAGGGATACCTGGTCCGGGGTGCTTTTTACACCTGAAGAAACTGCTGTGCTGACAGCTGTCGATGTTGGATTTTTTGCGGGTGATTATAATTAGTTTTCATCCGGAAATTGCCAATTTTGAGGCATGAAAAATACGAAATAAACTGATATTCCTTAGTTCTAATCAGATTTTTCGCATTGATTCTCACAAACTGACATTTTTATTGGAAATTACTGTTTTTTAGACAATATATTCCCTTGACTTCATAAATCCATATTGTAAGAGCAAATTAAATACAGCATTGAGCGTTCATTCCAACAAATGTCTTGCAATGACAACAAGATTATATGTCACAATACCGCTCCACACATAGCTTTCGAATGCTTCCATTCCGCACCAGATGCACCGGCTTAGATTGAATACTCTTTTAAGCGTTGATATACATCCCTCGACACCAGCCCTGAAACGATGGAGTTGTTTGTAAACCCATGAACTCTTGACCATCTCAGATATTTTCAGTCCACGTTTTTTAGAGAAGGAAACATCCTTTACTCCCATGTTTTTAAGAATGGCGAGGTTATTCTTCGATGCAAATCCTCCGTCAAAAGCTACTTGCCGGGGAACATTTCCCCAAACATCTTTCTGCCGTTCAACGAGTTTCTGGGAAAGAGACTCATCTGACGGGTTCCCTTTCAAAATCATGCAATCAAGAATCATTGATGATTTTCCTACCATCAAGGCAACCTTATGTCCAAACAATGTCTCTCGATTTTTTTTGACAATGATATCTGTATGAGGTTCAAAAATCGATACAACTTTTTCTTCGGCTGGAACCTTCTCTCCGTTGATTACTCTCCGTTTTGTCTGGTCTATAACCTTAACCATAAGTTCCAACGTTTCGCTGAGCATTTTGATATATCCATCTATCCTGCTGTTTTGTATTGAAATACTTTCAACTAACCCTAAAGCGTCAACACCGTATTTATAAGTTTCTTCCGCTACATGGATAAGATCGCGATAGGCTTTTTTCTGTACCTTTGCCTTATTGGTGTTCACGATGGAGAAGTACCGTTTCTTTGCCCGGCGACGATGGTCATGAAACTTTAACGTTATAGTTTTTATCTCTTTATTCAGCTTTAAAAGTGTCCTGGTTACCACTCGCACGCAATCACATAACTGGCCCGAATCATGGGGCTTATGTATGTGGGTCTCCACAACTGTGCAGTCACCTCGTACCTT
The DNA here is from genome assembly GCA_964539795.1 of uncultured Pirellulales bacterium. Classification (GTDB taxonomy): domain Bacteria; phylum Planctomycetota; class Phycisphaerae; order Sedimentisphaerales; family Anaerobacaceae; genus CAZTKW01. Next base: position 834 of record CAZIKS010000351.1, on the reverse strand, counting down.
CCGTCCCTTTTCAATTTTATGGGCCTTGGCATGACTGAGTAATACACGGTTTATGTCTTCCCATGTCCCGGCAGAAAGCTTATTTATATTCTCCTGTAATGTCGATCTGGCTATCCTCTTTCGATACCCTATACGAGAAAATTCTTTAAAACTCTCCGAGTCAGCAAGATGAAAATCGAGTTTCTTATAACTTAAACCGTGCATCCGCATCAATATCGCACACCGAACTACTTGTTCGCTACTCATGCCTTGTGCACCTCGATCAGTTCTTTTGCCTTGTGTAATATCCTCTAACGCCTTATCATATATTTCAGGATGGCTGTCAAGTATTTCTGAGATAACTCGCAGTTCCCTTGACAAATCATGGTCCGGCCAGCCTTTGCTCATCGGCAACTGTTTTTCATAGTTTTGGCGCATTTTGGATACGCTCCTTTCATCTCATGTTATTTATTATCAAATATTTATCTTGTTCAATAATACCATAATTGAGATAAAAAAGCAAGTCCTTTTTGCGCCTTATTATTTATTTTTCAACATGTTATCTTTTCCGGATGAGAACTAATTAAAATTCTTCACCTCTTCATCCTTCGTAATAGTAGAGCTACAGCATACCCTGCTGAGCCGGTTTTTGGTAAGTGTGGTGAACGACCTTGACCGTTTGATATAAATTATGTATTTTAACAGCACTTGAAAACATGAATGGAGAAGATTTGAACAAATGACCTCACGGGAACGGGTTAGAACTGCCCTTAATCATCAGCAGCCTGACAGGGTACCGGTGGATTTCGGGAGTACATTCGAGACAGGTATTGCAGTCAGCACGGTCTACTACCT
>CAZIKS010000350.1:736-2645 GCA_964539795.1 uncultured Pirellulales bacterium | reverse complement strand
CCATAATCTGCGTCAAATTTTCAATCAAAAACGCAGCTACCTACCAGCAAAAATCAAATTTTTTGAAAATTTTTATCCCCTTATCACACAAACACTTACAAATTCTGACAATCCGAAAATCCACGAATTTTCGACTAAATGCGCATGTTCGCCTAATTATGGAGGGCGTGTTTTTTCAACCCCCCCTGAAAAAAGTGAATCACAAATTCGGAGGACTTACTGTAAAATCTGCGGCTAATCAAAGCTCTTTTAGCCGGCTCCATAAATGGGGCATTACAAAATGCCCCGGCGGACGTGAACGAAACCTTCGCAGAAGCTCGCTTCGAGGAAAGGTCAGGACAAGAACGCCAAGCTGGCTAAAAATAATCCGTGAAATCTGTGTAATTTATGGCTTAGCTATCCGTGGCTATATTTCTCTGCGCAATCAGCGAAATCTGCGTCTAATTTTCTTCGTGCCTCTCTTATATTTTCTACTCTCTGCTATCGTCGCTCTACATTTGTCGAGAGTCCTCTACAAATTCACCCCTTTTTATGCAAAACAAACCCAATTTGCTGGATGCTCAAATGAACATAAGTTCTGTTATAACAAGGGATTATGAAAATATTGCCAATTGGAAACTTGGTGAAAACAAACCCAATTCAAACCCAATTCAAAGCCAATCAAAGCCAATCAAACCCAATACAAACCCAATACAAACCCAATTAAGGTTCAGGATTTTGCCGTTCGCTCTTCTGGCTTAAACGCCCTCCATAAGCTCTATACTATCAAAATCTTATTTTTTTGCACGGATTTACCTGCCAAATCCGGGGTAAACGTTGGGTACTCGATATTTTCACGGCCAAAAGGCAGCGACAGCAACAATAAGCCATATCAGAAAGCCAACAGCAAATTTGCTGGTAATGCCCGGAAATTCACCCAGCCCGGCACCGACGGCGTGGCGAGCAGATTCCTCCAGTTTTTTTCCACGGGCATATTCAACGCCCAGTACATCCATTAACCAGAAGCTTGCAGAACAATTCACTCTTGAAGTCATCAGGATGACCAAGCATCGTAAAAAAAACTCGCCCGCCACAGTAGATATTGGTGAAGGCCACCGGTTCGACAGGTTCATTCTCAGACCAGCGTCCCTCCATCAGCAGCGTCGTGCCTTCTGCCAGCGGATTCAACTTATAAAGCCAGCTTGCGCTGTGGAAGCCATTCGGGTCTATGCCATGCAGAATAGGATGGTTCTTCGCTTTTTCGGCAACCCAGACATCGCAGCCTGTCCGGCGCGAGCGCTTATCGTAGCCGGCGTAGCGGCAGCCAAGAACCTCCCGGTCGAAATCCCGCCAGATTACGTGACCATCCGGGCGGTCTTCCGGTTTTACCTGAAACGGCACCACGCTGACACGAATGCCTACAATAGGCTTGCCCGAGCGAATATAACGCTCGAGGTGGTCCATCTGCGTCACCGGCAAGGCCCGGCGGCGCATACTCAGTACCAGCAAATCCGCATCGTACAGGGCTTCCAATCCTGGTACGTCATTTCGGCCTTCGCCTTCATTGGCGCTGGCATACAGGAATGTGCAACGGAAGCCTTTTTCGAGATGTGCCTTTGCAAACGCCGGCAGCGTTTTATCCGACCTATATTCCTGCTCGGCGATAACAAATACGACGTGGGGACGTTTGTCGTAAGCGAAGGGATCCATGCCTGCCGCCGCGATTAACTGTTTGCTCTCGAACGACGGTGCTAAATGCCGCTCCAGGTATCGCTGAATGACGGCGCTGCCTTTGGCTGGCGTGAAGTTCCAGTCCGGCGTTTTTTGGGCCGGGTCCAAACCGTTGGCCGTAATCGCCTGCACCAAATCAGAGACGAATATTATGCGGAAGCCGTACCGCCCCATATTCAGGATGCCGAACTTCCTGTGG
>CAZIKS010000350.1:0-726 GCA_964539795.1 uncultured Pirellulales bacterium | reverse complement strand
CCTGTGGAGTACACACATGTTGCTGGCCACACCCATGTAAATCAATGTGTCAATGCCTCGGTGCTGACAGAAGTTCAGCAGCTCGCGTTCGTTATTGCAGTCACCGATGAGGTCGCCTTCGGCGATTTTCAGATCGTGGTGCTGACGACTCCATCGACCGAAAGATTTACTGCGGCATGGCTGAGCCGGCCCACATTCACAGCAGTCTTTTCCCTTCGGCTCCGGCGGCGGATTAAATGCAATCTTTTTAGGCGGCCGGTAGGCGGGAATCGCCTGCATTGTCTTTCGCTGTGGATAGTCTTTGTAGAAATCCACAACATCTGAGGGTGCAAACACAATCTGGATGCCCAGCTTGCGGGCCGCGTCGAGCGTTTTGTTCATCCGCGGTACCATGTTGCCTACACGAGCGGTGTAAGTCCTGCACCAGTGCCGGTCCCACATGTCGATAACCACGATAGCTGTTTTAGCTGGATGAATTTGTTCTTTTGTTATTATCACTTTGCCGTTTGCGGGGTCACGACGCTGCAAATTGAGCTCAAAAGTATTATTTGCGCCTTTGCCCTCAGCAGCGCAGACAACCGCTAAGCCAGTTGAGCACACAAAAACCAAAATCAATGTCACGGCCATTCTTACCATTGCCGGCTCCTGAAATAAGAGGGCCTCTGATTATCAACTGTGGGCAGTAACCCCTTGAGCCCTACGAAGAGGCATTATACCAACAAGAGC
>CAZIKS010000349.1:0-2650 GCA_964539795.1 uncultured Pirellulales bacterium | reverse complement strand
GGCTAAATACGACCGCTGGCGGGGCCAGTGGTTATGGTGTAAAATCAGAGGATGGCGAAAACAATTGGTTATATGTTGACGTGGGTACAAGTTGGAGGACGGGGGAAAAGTCTGCACCCCGGCCCTGAGGACCGGGCTAAATACGACCGCTGGCGGGGCCAGTGGTTATGGTGTAAAATCAGAGGATGGGGAAAACAATTGGATATATAGTGACATGGACAACATACGGGACGTGGATGCAAGGGGAGGTAAAGGGGTTTGTCAAGGATGGCCGAGTGCGGGGAGGGAATGTTGCACTTAAAAGAGATTGCGAAGAGAAACTCAAGCACTCAGCGGTGCGCTTGAGAAGGAAACAGAAGGAGATTGTTCGGGATGCGATTGTGGTGGCAGCAAGACGATTCAAACAGAAAATACATGCGATTGCAGTGTGTTCAAATCATGTGCACATTGTGTGTGAGTATGTGGATGTGCCGATAGGTGTGTTGGTAGGTTACTACAAGAATGCAGCGCGGGTGGCGCTGAAGGCAGGGGGCTTCGAAGGGAAAGTTTGGACGAGAGGTTATGATAAGCGGTATTGTTTCGATGAGAAATCCCTTTGTGCAAGGATAGCCTATGTAGAGAAGCATAATTTAACAGAAGAACTGAGTCAGAAATTATTTGGGGAAAAAAGAAGTCCGGGGCATAAATTTGCGAAAAAGGAAATCCTTGATGGTTAACACAGATTTTTGTAAAAGTATTTGTTTGTATGAAGGAAATTATGTTTTGTTGTAATACTCTAACGGAATAAATTTGAGATGTCAGTTGAATGAATTTGCTTTTTATAAGATTGCAGTTTTAGGGGAACTGAGATGCGGAGAGTTAGCTTTGTTTTTATCTGTTGTTTTGTCGTGATGGTTTTTTCGTGCTGTTTTTGCGGCTGTGAAGGAACGGCCGTGCTTTTGTCGGATGATTTCAGCGGGCTTGAGGTGGGTATGTTCTCTGCGCCGGTAGGGCCGCATACGGAGTATCATTATCTGCCGGAGGCAGCGCCGAAGGGCAACTGGGCGGTGAGTTGTTTTTCCTGGGAACCAATGGCACAGAGGGCCTGGCAGGTTCGGGAGGAAAACGGGGGCAAAGTGATGGTTCAGAGCTTTAATAATAAGCAGATGAAACATACCCATCCTATGATTGTTACCGGTGATGTGCTTTGGAGAGACTACACGGTAGAGGTGCGTTTTGCGCCGGATTCTGGCAGGGGGCAAAGCGGGGTGAACTTCCGTTATCGTAACGACCGGTGTTATTACTTTTTCGGGGTGAATGGTCCAAAGGCGATACTTAAAATGGTCCATCATGCTAAGGCTTTCCACAAGCCTTATGAGAAGGTTCTTGCGCAGGAGGATTGGAGGTGGCCGGCGGGTCAGTATTTGACTGCGAGGGTCACAGTCAAGGGCGGCCATATTAAGGCTGAGTTTGATGGAGGTCCTGCGCTGGAGGCCAGAGACGGGACTTACTTAGAAGGGAAGGTGGCTTTGATGTCGGATGTTCCAGCTCGTTACAGCCTTGTTAAGGTTACAACAAGCGGAGCGGAGAAGAGGCGTTTTCTGGCAGAGGCCGCCGAACGAGAGCAGCGATTAAAGAAGCTTCAGGCTGCTAATCCGCGGCCGGTTTTGTGGAAGAAAATCAGGACGGAAGGCTTTGGCGTGGGGCGAAACCTGCGCTTTGGCGACCTTAACGGTGACGGGCAAATCGATGTGCTCATCGGGCAGGTTGTACATCACGGGTGGCCGAGAGATAACTACAGCGAATTGAGTTGTTTGACCGCAATGACTTTTGACGGGGAAATCCTTTGGCAAAAGGGCAAGCCGGACCCGGAGAAAAACCATTTGACGAATGATGTGGGGTTTCAGATTCATGATATTGATGGTGATGGGCGTAACGAGGTAGTTTATTGTATGAATTTCGAGATAATCGTTGCAGACGGGGCCACGGGCAAAACAAAGTACAAAGCGGCGACACCGAAAACGAAGCGTGAGGACGACCGTTATGAGCGTATCTTAGGGGATTGTCTGTATTTTTGTGATTTCCGCGGGACAGGACATCCACGAGACATTGTTATAAAAGACCGCTACTGGAATTTCTGGGCGCTGAACGACCGGCTGGAAATTATGTGGGACGGAGGGTGCAGGACCGGCCATTATCCTTACGCATATGATGTGGATAATGACGGCAAGGACGAACTGGCGATAGGATATTCGCTTTATGACGACGACGGCAAAGAGATTTGGAGTTTGGATGATAAGATAGACGACCATGCCGATGGGGTGGCAGTTTTGAAGTTCGAAGAGGATTGTGAGCCACGTATTTTATATGCGGCAAGTGACGCCGGCGTTGCTTTTGTAAATCTGCAGGGTGAGATTTTAGAGCATCACTATATCGGGCATGGTCAAAATCCTGCAACGGCCAATTTCCGCAGCGACCTGCCGGGTCTGGAAACTGTGGCGATAAATTTCTGGGGCAACCAGGGGATTATACATTTCATCGACGCCAAGGGTAAAATATACCATGATTTTGAACCGAACCAGTACGGGAGTATGTGTTTGCCTATAAACTGGACGGGAGGAGGGGAAGAGTACTTTGTGCATTCTGCGAATGTCGAGGAGGGGGGGATGTT
>CAZIKS010000348.1:0-2651 GCA_964539795.1 uncultured Pirellulales bacterium | reverse complement strand
CTGTTTATATAATGATATTTAGATCAGTTTGTATGTTAATCACTTCTGTCGCTTAAGTTTTTTGGGGGGATGACTGTCATGTACAAGAATATTGAAAAAGGGATAACAGCGCTTGAGGAGACGATCATAAAACTCACCCGGCACTGGATAGCTCAAATTGAGCGAAGAGAGTCAGTATCTCTTATATATATCAGTTTGAGACGCAGATCAAATGACCATTTCCCTCATAAAAGATTTGAGCTTTTGCATTATAATGAATCTTTAAAAACAAAAAAGGAGGTTAAAGAAATGAAAACAGTCGTTGGGATAATCACAGTCTTAGTATGGTTCATCACTATCTACGTTTGGATTATCAATTCTTTGGGTGCATTATACACTCCTGTGGCTTGAGTGTATCATCAATAAGCAGAAGCGATTCTGATGAGAAGCGAAAAAAAATCGCACATTTTAACCCAGATAATGCATTAGGCATATTTTATTGAAGACGATCTGGATTATTAAGTCAATTCATGAGTTAAATATTTTTACCTATATGTTCATATGAAATTTGAGAAAAAGTGTTTTTTTCATGCTTGAGATTACCCTTTGATCTTTTAAAAACTTTCAACTGCAATGCATTTCAATCTATTGTCGTTCAACTGGATACGATTAAGGATCGTCGAGAATATTTTTTTAGATTTCCACCCTTTTATACCGAGCCGAAGAATAGATTGATCCCTTCTTATTTCAAATATAGCTGGGATAGCAAAATATTTGAAACGAATTGTTTTGAGATGTTCCTTTGGTCCTTTGATATTAAGAACGGTACGGTTGAGGTAATGGACTAAGTTATATAAGACAAGAAGTATCATTCCCAGGATGGCTTCGGTTGCCCAGAAATTATTCATGTTGAATGCCTCGAAGCCGTATCCATATTTAAGGTTTTTTATGACATTTTCATCTTTGGCCCGTGGACGGTACTCACGCCAAATTTCCACTGGCTCAGAGTCATGATCGTTCGTAATCATCACGCTGTAACGGTAATCCTTCAATTCAGGGAGATCCTTAAAGAGGCTTGGTTGTTTACCAATCGCTTTGGGACGTTTGGTTTTCTCCTGGCGAACTACCACATAGCGTCGCGGTCTTGTCCATTTTCTGTCAAAATGCTCAAATTCGAATTCGGCAACCTCAATTCCGTATGCAACTCTTTCCCATTGTTTAATGCCTTCTATCTGCTGCTGAATAATCGGTGATATCGGCACAGAGATTATGTAAATCAAACACTTCTTTTCCAAATAGGTGATAAGTTCTATGAGATAAAACCCACTATCACATAATACCCGGCAAACTTTGAATGTTTCACCCAATATGTGCAAAGTCTGGACGAGAAAATCCTTCGCTCCCTGACCGGAACTGGTATCTCCCGACCGATTCCAAAAGTTGACAATGTAACCAGAACTCAGAAAAGCTAACAACGGGTGATGTGAACAACGGCCCTTTTTCTTCGGGTTATAACCCTTTTTGGCCCCATCTTGCTCTCCGTACCTCGTCAGAACAGAGGAATCAAAATTCAGGTTGCCTTCACTTATTCCCTCCCATTCCAGAATTTCAGTGGCAAGATTTCTACCATTTTGAAGAAGTTTCTCAGATAGTGACTGACGTGATATCTTATTCCAAAAACGTGTCAACGTACTCGCTGCCTTGGGAAGCCAGTCTACTTCGAAAACAGGTTTTATCGCAGATATCCCGGAATTCCACCACATTACATGAGAAAATCGTTCTCCCCCCGAAAGTACAGTCAGAAATGTGGCCAGTACCTTCTCGTATATTCCTTTACCATTGTTTGAACGCTCCTGAATTGGAACATTTGATTCTACCCATTTCTTAAAATCTATCTTCTCAAAAAATCCTCCCAGAATTGCTGTTAAACCACCCCACGATGTTATCGGCTTATTTGTGTACCTGATTAGTGTTCCATTAACCTGGTGTGACCGGCTTTTTGTCTTCTGATGCCCCATCTCTTTACGCTCCTTTCATTTAATTGATTTCCATTAAATAAAAGAAACATTTTCAATTCGTTACAACAGTTTTTTAAAAATATCTTCTTTCTAATGCATTATCTGGGTTTAATTCAGGAGTGTATCGAGGTCCAACATTGGCAATAGCATCATCAGTTCGTGATTCAAACCATCTATTACTAAATAATAGTTGTTGATCGAACCAAAAAAGTAAACGACCGCGATGTTCTTCTCTACTTAAACGTTCAAAAATTTCATGCTCACCCCAATATACAAACTCAATTGATATTCCATCATTTATAGCACAATCCTCCCATTTCTGAACATGTTCATTCCATTTGTCCATAAACCATTGTTGATTTATAATACGTGGCTCAGAACGATCAATGGGGAGGCAAATAGTATATTTTGTAAGTCTTGGATGTTTGTTTAGGGCTTTTTGTACTGAATCATCAATCTGACGCCATTGACCATCACCCGGAGAGGAAAGAAAAAATTTCGCCTGCCAACCCCATTCATCTCCATCAGGTAATATCCAATAACATTCAACACCAGCATCAGGTGGGGCTTTTCTCTGAAATTTTGAACCAGCAGGTGGTGATTCGTATTCAGCTAACTGACAACAAAGTTCCTCAAAAGCATTATGTTGTGATC
>CAZIKS010000347.1:0-2657 GCA_964539795.1 uncultured Pirellulales bacterium | reverse complement strand
GTCATTGGTCTTACTGGCTACTTCTTTAACAATTTCCGCGCCAATATTCTCAAATTTGTTCTCCAGTTCAATTTCCTTAGCAATAGTCACTCCATCATTAGTAATCTCCGGAGAACCAAATCCTTTATCTAAAACCACATTACGGCCTTTTGGCCCTAAAGTTACTTTAACTGCATTAGCCAAACGGTCAACGCCTTTTTTGAGTTTACCTCTGGCTTGTTCATCAAATTTAATTTGTTTTGCCATAGTTTTAATCTAGAATTATGAGTTATTCTAATATTGCTAAAATATCCTCCTCTTTAGCAATAAGATACTCTTTATTATCTATTTTAATCTCATTGGGTCCGTATTTAGTAAAAAGGACGAGATCGCCTTTTTTAACACTAACCGGTTTATTACCCCGACCCGGACCAACAGCTACTACCTTGCCCTGCTCCGGCTTTTCTTTATCAGCTGTCTCCGGCAAAATAATGCCGGACTTGGTCTTTTCTTCCGTGGAAATTGGTTCAATCAGAACCCGATCTGCTAATGGCTTAATATTCATAATTTTGTCTCCTTTTAATATTTATAGTTTAATTAAAATAATTCAAATTGTCAAGCCTGAATCTTTTTCCTGGCCTAATTCAGCCAAGCCCAATTCTTTCATTTTCTGATTATATTTTTCCAAAATCCATTTCTCCGGCGAATCAGGATGAAATTCCAACTGTCTATCATCAAAAACTACTCGGCCGCCCGGCTGGTAAGGATTAATTCGTCTGGCTTGAATCTTTTTCAAAATAAATTCTACTCCATCACCTACTTTCTTGTCAAGAATAGATTCTCTAAATTTCCTCAAAAAAGTAAAAAATTGATTGTCTTTAATCTTTCTTAAATACCCTTTTTGCCCAGCCGGATAAAAAACTAAATAATTTTTCAACCATTGATTAGCTCGCTGGAACTTTTTATATAAACCGGACTCGGCTTGCCAGATGGGCACTAAATGAGCATAGGTTTGGGCATTGTATAAACTAGGGAAAGGCACTTTCAAAGACCGATTAGTTAAATAATGATTAAGGCAAAATCTATCTTTGGTTAATAAACCATGCCGGCGCTGGCCAAGGCAATGGATAAACAAAGTAGTTAATCCACGGCAAGTCCAAATGCGACCGGCTTTAGTCACAATTAAAAGGTCTATATCTGATTCTTCTTTAGGATTATCCATGGCTAAAGAACCACTGACCATAATTAAACGAATAAAAGGAATCTGCTGAAGCAGTTTAACCATTCGCTTGGCTTTCTTCCACTTGTGGTCAGCTATTTCTTGCCTGGCAATCCTTTGCTTAATAATTTTTTGTCGGCCTTTGAGAAAATAAAAACCATTTTTCTGACTAATTAAGGGGCTGGTTTCTAAAAGATCAATAATCTTCTTGGACTTAACCTGACCTAAATTCCCTTTTTTAATCAAATATTTAAAAACCTCCCAGCCAGTTAAGGGCTGGTCTAGAACATCATAATAAACCAAAGTAGCTAAAATTGACTTTTCCAAATCAGTCATAATTCAAAGGGGTATGTATTTTAAGTATTTTAAGGACGCGCCTTGAAATGCATACCCTTTTTTATGATTTAAGGCCTAAAGCCACGGCTTTGGCGATTCTGGTGCTAATTAAGGATTCTTTACTGGGGACAACTTTAATCTCTTTTATGTCTATTAATTTAACTTTATTCTTTTTCAAAAACTTATCAATTTTTGACAAAAGCGTTTCACTTAATTGATAAAGACCAGCCCATTGATGGCTGGCAATTTTTTTTTGACCTTGTTTTAGAATTAAGCTCGGCTCTTTCTTGGATAAATCAATAATCAAAGTCATCTTTTTTTTCTTTTGGCTTCTAATTCCCTGACTCCTTTTTCACTAAAACCAAAATGATGAGCAATTTCATGCCAAACCGTATTTTTAACTAAATCAACTATTTCTCTCTCTGATTTAGCCCATTTTTCAATCGGCTTTTGAAAAATGCTAATCTTATCCGGCAAGATATTACCAAAACCCCTGCCCCAAACGTTTTGAGGCACTCCCTGATACAATCCTAAAAGAGAATCGCCTGATGAAGATTTATCTTCAATAACAATATCTACGTTATCCATTTTCTGACGGATATGTTCTGGCAATTCCAAAATTGCTTTTTTAACTAATTTCTCAAAATCAGCTCTTAACATAACCTTTTTCAACTTCCTTGACTGTTTGTTTATAGCGACAAAAATCACAATCCTTTGATGGTTGAGGTAATTGATCACTCATCAAGCATTGATGCGCTTCAATAATTGTTTTTTCTATCCAAGAGTCGTCACCCTTATATGGTATCATCTGAACATCAAATTCCAATTTGCCGTCAAAGGCCTCTTTATCTGTTTTGCCGTTGGCGTAAACAAAATAACCTGTATCAAAAACTTTAAAATTATTTTTTCTAAAAAGCCACTGGTAAATTTCCATTTGTCTTTTATAGGCAATTTGCCAATCAGCATCAAGATTTATCTGACCATTCTTAGCTGTAGCTTTATAATCAACAATAATTAATTCGCCGGCTGGATTAACCCAAACATCATCAATTGCTCCAAAAATCAGAAAATTAGTCGGTTGATGCAAAGTCCGAACCCCGACAAAAACATTGCGCCAATCATT
>CAZIKS010000346.1:0-2685 GCA_964539795.1 uncultured Pirellulales bacterium | reverse complement strand
GACAATGATAAACGATAATAAGGAGTTAAAGCAAATTATCATTTGTAAAAATAATTGCGTACCGAAGAAAAAGTGATAGGTTAATTATTTGGGCAAAACCTTATGTTGATTGAAGGATTTTTTTCGGAGGTCAAGGTTAAATAATTAAGGAGATTTGATCGTCTATAAGTCTCTGGGAAGGAGGTGAAATATCTTATCTAAAGTCTTGAGAATTATTTTTTAGCCTTACGTTGTCGAAGAAGGAGGAGAAGACAACATCAAATAACTTATCCTGGGCATAGGGTATGGCACCATTATTATCTGTGGTTTGGTTCAAAGCTTCTTGAGATGGGCATAGTTGATAATGGAGCTGATGGTGTTAATTCAAGACAACGGGTGTTTTGGTGCGTGGCCAAAACATATTTATTTACGATAAATCTTTATCGAGGAGTATTGTTATGTGTAAAAAATCAATTCTAACTGTCTTAGTAATTGTTATAGGTCTATGTTTGGCCGGCGGCGCGTATGGAGCATCCCTGACCATCGTGGACCTACCGGCCACGAATACGGATGCCGCCATTGGCATCGATCCGGCCAAAACCTATACCCACACATTGGATTTTGGAAACAACGCCCCTACCACAATCAACGGCGTGGCCTTTGACCAGGGTCCTACAGAGAATGTGCGTGAACCCTATGTGGGTGTCAGTAGCCAGGGCTATGGCTACATCGTTGATGACACGCGAAGCGATGTTAAGATTAATCCCCACGGGGGCGACGATCCCAGCAGCCAGGCAGACGGCGCGTCCGCAGAGATGCTGAAGGACATGATATACTACTCATCCGCAGTTCCGAATGAAGGTATCATTCTCACGCTCCTCGATCTTGCGCCGGGGACTGGATATTCGGTCCGTTGGTATTACAGGGTCTGGGATGCGGCTCTACCAAGACCCATTACCATTATCGCCGACGGTGGTGAATCAATTGACATCGACATTGATCTGGGAGGTGCTCATTACCTCGATTACACCTTTGTAGCAGATGACGATGATGTTACTATGACGTTTATCTGCAATGTAAACAACCAGGGTCCTCACCTTTACGGAATCACCTGTGAAGAAGCTTCTGCGGCTCCCGCGATGGTTGCTCACTGGCCGCTGGACGACGGCGCCGGTACCACGGCCGTTGACGTCGTGGGCGGCAATGACGGCACGCTGATGGGAAGTACAACCTGGATCACCGACGGTGCTCTGGGCGGTGCCGTACAATTCGGCGGGATAGATGGCAACCGTATCGAAATGCCCAATACCGACGCGATCGATTTCGCCGACGAGGATTTTTCGGTCTCGATATGGATCCGTTATCCGGAAGGCTCGGATCCCAACGGTATTTCCAACAAGTGGTTTATGAAGGGTACCAGCGGTTCGCCGGGCACGGGCAGCCGTTACGAGCTCTTCATGGACAATAGCGGTGAAGTCCGTTTCACGATCGACAATGGCCCGGACAACAAGAAGTCGCGTGCCGCGATCGGCGATCCGTCGCTGGTTGTCACTGGCGACTGGGTCAATCTCGTGGGCGTGCGTGACGCGGCCAACGATCTGATGTCGCTGTACATCGATAGCGTCTTGGTGGCCACGCAGGTCGACAATTCGGGTGATATCTCCAACGGCGAGCCTTTGGTCATTGGCGAGCATGCCCCCGGCGGTGATACGATGCTGGGCGATATTGACGACATACGCATCTATGATGTTGCGTTAACCGAGGATGATATCGCATCGATCTGTCCGCCAGCTCCTGCGGCGCCGGCAATGGTGGCCCACTGGCCGATGGATAATGGAGCGGGCACGGTTGCCACCGACGTTGTGGGAGGCCATGACGGCGAACTAGTCGGAAGTGTATCCTGGATCGACGGTGCGCTGGATGGCGCAGTGACCTTTGACACTACTGACCCTAATTCCTCCATCTACGTCCCTGACGATGCGGAACTGGATTTCGGCGATGTCGATTTTTCGATCTCAATGATGGTCCGTTACCCGGTCGCTCCCCCTTCGGCTGAACACGAATGGATTACCAAAGGTTCGTATGGCGGTGACACCGAAATTGGGAGTCGCTATGCTTTTTACCACAAAAACACGGAAATGCGTTTTGACATCGACAACGGACCGGCTAACATAAAGTCGAGCCTCTCTGTCTCTGACGCGCCGGTCGTGACCGGGGAGTGGGTTCACATGGTGGCAGTTCGCGACGCGGTCAATGGTAAGATGTATATCTACGCCGATGGCGTACTGCAGGGCGAACTGGTCGAAACTTCGGGTGACATCTCCAGCCCCGGTGAACACATGTACATCGGAAACTCGCTCAGGCATAACGCACCTTGCGAGGCCGACCTCGACGATGTTCGCATCTTCCCGAGTGCGTTAACCGAGGATGATATTGCAGCGATCTATCCTGCTTCCCTTCCGACCCCAATTGCAGACTATAGCTTTGATGTAGATGCAAGTGATGCAACTGGAATTTATAACGGTACACTCGAAGGTGATGCGGCCATTGTAGATGATGCTGAAAGAGGAACAGTTCTCGGGCTTACGGCAGATGGATATGTAAGTGTCCCGCCGGCATTAGCGAATGAACTGGACAATTTTTCCTTCACTGCATGGGTCAATTTTGCTGGAACAGTTAGCTGGGCCGGACTCCTGGGGATGGGAT
>CAZIKS010000345.1:0-2687 GCA_964539795.1 uncultured Pirellulales bacterium | reverse complement strand
GCTACGTGGCCTGGAGCGGCTTCGCCCTCGACCAGGACGCCGGCGGCGCGATCCGGGCCGCCGGACGCTGCGACCTCTACCTCGGCGTCGGAGAGGAGGCAGGCGACCTCGCCGGCCGCGTGAAGCACGAAGGCCGACTCTACTACCTCTTCCTCAAACGCACCGGCCGACCCCCGGTGGCGGGTCGTGCGATGGCCGGCGCCGCGCAGGGGCCCCGCCCATGAAACCACACGTCGCCCTGACGGGGCTCGTCGTGTCGCTGTGCCTGGCCCTCGGCGTCTCGGCTGCACAGCAGACGGGTGCGGCGACCAAGGACCGGCGTTTCGGACCCCCGCCGCACGCCACGTGGGAGCCGCACCACACATCAGAAACGGAAGGGAAACGCAAATGAAGACGGCACTGAGGCGACGCGACTGGCTGAAACGGGTGGGCGGGACCGCCGCCGCCGCAGTGCTCGCCGGATGCGTGACCGTCAAGGTCGAAGAGAAAGAGGAAGACGAGGAGAAGGAGAAGAAAAAGCCCGGGGACACCGTGGCCAGCCCCGCAGAGAAAGACATGCGCATCTACGTCTGCGGCAAGTGCGGCTACGTCTACGATCCGAGCAAGCAGACACCGCCCACGCCCTTCCCCGACCTGCCCGACACCTGGACGTGCCCGAAGTGCAAGAGCCCGAAGAGCATCTACAAACCCAAGACCTGAGACGCGGCCGCGGCGCGGCCGCGCAGCGCAACGGAACACCCCCGGCAACGCCTGGACGCCGGCCGTCCGCCCTCACTCCGTCACTTCGCGGCAATCGGTCCGACGTACTCGGTCGCCACCACCACGTCGTCGAAGTACACGCGGTTGATCTTCTGCTTCGTCCAGCGGTCGGTGATGTAACTCATGAGCCAGAAGGCGTTGATCTTGAGGTCGGCCGTGGTCCGCCACTCGATCTGTGAGAAGTCACCGACTTTCTTGCCGTCCACCCAGAACGCCTGCCGGCCGTCGTCCACCCCGACCGTGTTGGCCTGAACCATCATCTCCATGCAGTACCACCGTCCGCGCTGGGGCACGACGGGCTCAGTCGGCATAAACGAGTTGCCCCAGTATTTGCCGTCGCCGGCGCGTTTCATCTTGTGCCAGTAGGTGTAGAAGTTCCACGCGCCGGGCGG
Organism: uncultured Pirellulales bacterium; assembly: GCA_964539795.1. GTDB lineage: Bacteria > Planctomycetota > Phycisphaerae > Sedimentisphaerales > Anaerobacaceae > CAZTKW01. The sequence continues at coordinate 1,536 of CAZIKS010000345.1, read as the reverse complement.
TGGGAACTTCTTCCATTTGCCCGCCGGCTCCAGCCCGGTTGAGAACTTCTTGTCTCCCGCCGGGCACAGGCCCGCGCCGCCGGTCGGCCACAGCGTCGGCGGATTCTCGGCCACGATGTGGACGAAGTGGTGGATGTAGTCGCAGTCGGGGGCGAACTTGACGTAGAACCGCGCGTGCATCCGCTCCACGCCCGGCCTGAATCGCCGGAACAAGTGCCCGCCCGTGTTCTCGCCCAGTTTGGCCGTCACCAGAAGGCTCTTCTTCCCGGCCGAGGCGTGCGGCACGTCGTCCGAAAACGACAGCGCCCCTGCCTTGTTCGAGATGCTGGGCCACCGTTTCTTGTCGAACGTGCCCGCCTCGAACGTCTCGTGCAGCAGCACGCACGGGTCCTTCTCGATGCCGCGGTCGCCGGGGTACTTCGAGGCGATAGCGGCGGGCGCCGCCTGCGGCTTCGGCTTCGGTCTCGGCAGCGGCCGCACCGCTGCAAGCAGCCGCAGGCCACCCCGGGGAACGTCTCCCGCTGCTCCCGCAGCGGGCTCGGCCGCGAGCAGGGCGCAGCCGGCAGCCAGTACGCACGCAACGTGTCGCATAGTGGGTCTCCTGTGTTTCGGGTCGGCACGTTGGCCAAGGCTGTCACCCTGAGCGAAGCGAAGGGTCTCGCCGTGCGGACGGCCGAACAGCGAAGACCACGGCGAGATTCTTCGGGTCGCCGAGGCGACCCTCAGAATGACAGCGCTAAACACGTACACCATTTCGCGCGGTGGGTCGGAGCCTGCCCTGAGCCTGCCGAACGGGTACCCACCGCGCGTAAAGGGCCGTTTGCGGGTTTTGCCGGTTTCAATAGCGTCTCCTTTGCCAGGCAAGCACGCCGACCCGAGGTCGAGACCGGGCCGGTCAGCGGTGACCGGGTGGCGGCGCGTTCTCCGGCGCGCTGCCCCAGGCCTTGTTCGGTTCGGGGCCCATCTCCAGGACCAGCCGGCCACCGTCGGCCAGGTCCGACTGGTAGAACCACGGCCGATGGAGCGGCCGGCCGTCGAGCGTGGCCGACCGGACGTACACGTTCTGCGGCCCGTTGCCGCGCGCCTCGATGACGAACCGTTTTCCCTTGTAGTACCGCGGGTCGAGGTGGATGGTGACCCGGTCGAACAGGGGCGAGCCGATTTCGTAGATCGGCCGGACGCGGCACCCGCCGTCGGTCTGGAACAGGCCCATCGCGCTCATGACGAACCAGGCGCCGCCCTGACCCTGGTCCTCGTCGCCGGGCCAGCCGTCGATCGGGTCGTCGCCGTAGTACTGGTTCATGATGGCGCGGGCCCACTTCTGTGTCAGGTACGGCGCACCGGCATAGTTGAACAGGTACGCCACCTGCATGCTGGGCTGGTTGCCGTGGTTGATGGGGAACGCCCCCATGCGGTCGCCGGTGGCGTTGAAATCGGTCTCGGCGCTCTTGGCGAGGCCCTCGTTGAGGCGGTCCACGAACCGCTCGCGGCCCATGGCCTCCACGAGGCCGCGGACGTTCTGCGGGACGAACCAGG
>CAZIKS010000344.1:0-2713 GCA_964539795.1 uncultured Pirellulales bacterium | reverse complement strand
ACGATAACCTATCAAAAATTGTTTCGAAGCGTGACCATCTATTATAGAATCGAGCAAACCGTTGGTTAAGACCCTCCAGTTCCTGTAAATCGATAAAGTGCACAATGCCGTTTTTAATGATATAGCTTCTTTCACAGTGCGAGCAAAACAACTCCCCCTCATTCCCACTTGTATTACCTGATTCATCACGAAATGTAAGTTCAGTTTGACAACCAGGACAACATAGCAACTTTAATGTTGAGCGCTTCATTGCTATTCCTCTCAAGCTATTATGTTTTGGCCTAACGACAGGATCACCTGCGGCGTCAGCCGTCAGGTGAATCCTTTTGTTGCGATGACGGATCCCGGTACTTCTCATGTGCCTCCAGGTAGAGTCGGTTGGACTCATCCGTAAACTCCTGCCGGCGATTTCTAAGGTCACCCAGCTTCTCGGAGATGCTCTTGTAAATGAGTTGATGTGCCTGGTTCTTGATCGCCTCCGCATCGAACTCATCGACCTCGGTCTCCTCAGCAAGGATCAGGCTCACTAGCCTGAGAAGGTCTTGTTTGGTGATCTTGTCAATAGGCACGAAGCCACCTTGGTCGTTGAGATACCATCCAGCATTATCTTCTATTTTTAAGAGCTTCATATCTTCGCCTCCTATCATTGTAAGCGTCCTGGCCGGCCTCCAGAGTGTTCAGTGTTATCAGGTAGTTGTTGATCGCTTTGTCATCAACTGAGTGCAGACTTAGGTCAGTGGGGTGACCAGCATATACCCTATATACTACATCGTTCCCCTCAATCTCCTTACTTGCGTATAACAAATAGTCGGCACCGACCGACGCTCCAACCGTGCTGTTGTGTGTCACAACTACGACCGGCATTGTCTCCGACACTTCTTTGATCATTCGATTAACGTCACTCCACAAGAACATATTGTCGAAGGATGACTCGGGCTCATCAAGTAACAACATGTCGTAGTTCTGAGCATCCTTGATCTCTTGGAGCAGCCTGAACTCCGAGCGTTCACCACCAGATACCTCGAAACCGTCCGCATTTAAAATCCTGTATGTTATCTTCGTGAACATCTTGTAAAGCTCCGACCGACCCAGATCCTCCTTGGTCAGCAACATCTGCAGGTAGGCATAAGGACACTCGTATTGCTCGAAGGCATCCCGAAATGCAGTTTTAATCCTACTTGCAGACTTTACCTCTCCAGCACCTTCAAAGGAACCCTTTGTCGCAAGAATGCGAAATCCCTGGATGGATTCCTCTGAGATAATCGCTTCTTTTTGTAGCCACTTCACAATCTCAGAAAATCTCTCAACTTTCCGTTCGTTGAGGCTGACCGCATACAGATCTACGTCCTGAACTTGAACTGCCGATGTGCGCCTCCTAAGGCCCGCCCGAATATCCCGCACCAGACCATTCACAAATCTCTTCTTCTTTCCATCCAGCTTCTTCTCCCAGAGAAGCTCAATTAGCTCTGCTGCAAGGCGCTTCAGTGAATCAACATCTACGTGCTTTTCGATTATCGCTCGGTACTCCAAGTTCTCAACCACCTGGCGGACGGATCTGATGAGATCGATCAGCACCTTGTCTTCACTAACTGGGAACTCTGTCTCGTCGAAAAGCGCCGTATTCGAGAAGGCATCCCGCCTGTCTACTTCCTCCGCGGCTTCAAGTAGGGTGCTGAGGTAGTCCTCGACCGCTCGCTCATCGGCGTGCAAATCGACGTTCATCACATCGTTTAGAACAACCTTGAACCCCGACAGAAACTCATCGATAAACTGGCTCCGAGTCCTTTTGAGATCCTCGCTAAACTCACGAGCGCATGCGGCATCGTCTTGCTGCACCAAGGAAAACTGCCTTATGTACTTCACGTTGCCATGTGAAGCATTAATTCGATCGAGGGTGTAGGTCTTTCCTGTTGATCTTTCCCCGAGGAGGACATTCAGCCCTGTAGACAGCATCTGGCCATCATCAAGAACCTGGAATAGCCGGTTCCCGTGTGTATCAGATAGAGCAACCTTGCCCTTATCCTGCAGGCATGTCTTGAGTGCGCGCAATGTCAACTCGCCACAATCCACAAAAGTCTGTCTTGTAGGAAACGCGGTCATATTCTCGCTGATCCGCACATCGCTGAACAGAACCGGGGTAGGCCTCGTCTCGTCCTTGATAGCACGGATGAACTTCTTGGCGCTGTCCACTTCGCCGGCTGATACGTACGAGGCTATGGGTTCCAATGCCTCACGCTTGATGGCCGGTCTTTTATCACAGTGTGGAATGACGAGACTTTCATCCAGATTGCGGAATATCCCAATAAGTTCATCGACCGAAATGCTGTCTCCTGGCTGAGTGATTCGCGCGCTGACCTCACGTGCGTGGTCATCGAAAGTGTCTAAGTTCGTTATGTTGCCAATGATCAGAAGATGCCCACAGTCAAGGGTGACTTCTAGGCCGGGGAAGACAACTATGTTAAGCGCTTCGGCAATTGTTTCATACTGCGGGCGATCGAAGACATCGTGGTTTGTTATGGCAATCGCATCCAGAGCTGCTTCCGATACATACTGCACCAACATTTTGAGATCGAAGGTGAATGGCGAATCGCTGAGCGTTGGCACCGTATGAATATGTAGGTCAATCTTCTTCATGAATCCCTCAGGTCATCACAACACTGCCTTTTATATTATTGTATTGATTATTGAAAATATACTGTGTTTTTGGCAACCT
>CAZIKS010000343.1:0-2733 GCA_964539795.1 uncultured Pirellulales bacterium | reverse complement strand
GATTATTTATGTTTTCTCAGTTTCAAAGAGTTGCCAAAATTGAACTTAGACAACCAGAAGACGGTCACTCATATCATTGATTCCGCCAAATATTGGTTAAGTTTGGGCATCCGTGCCCAGCCTGTGCTGACACACACCATATGGGTGGGACCCGCAACTCCCTAACCTTTCGAAAGGGGCCTTAGCGTTTCAGAAAAGGCCTACACCGATATTAGCTTCGAGGATATGCAGAACGAATTCTATGAGAAGTAAACTGATAATGTCGTCAATAGAACACAAGCCGGTAGGCACTCATGTTATATAGCGGCTCTTCCGACACGGTATGCTGAACCTGCTGGAATTATCTTGAAATTGAGATGAAATTACGGTATTATGAGACGTGAAGTTTGCAGGAGTGTTTCAGTGAAGTGTAAATGAGAAATACCGGATTAAGGAGTTAGCTTATAAAACGCCATAATGGTTTTACCCTAATTGAGTTGCTCGTAGTAATTGCCGTGATCGCCGTTCTAATGGCCATTTTGATGCCGGCCCTGCAAAGGGCCAGGGAACAGAGCAAGCGAGCCAGTTGCTTAAGCAATTTAAGACAACTCCAATTTGCCTGGCACATGTATGCAGACGATTTCGACGGTAAAATCGTGAATGCACGTCCCGTTTATAGTGACAACCCATGGGTGGTAATACCTCCGAACTATGCGTCTTCGACTGAAGCACAGAAGGCCTTTGAAAAGGGCGCGTTATATAAGTATTGCCCATCACCCAAGATTTTCAAGTGTCCGACGGGCATACGGGGCGAATGGGCCACCTACGCGATTGTGGATGCCATGAACGGTTTCAATTGGCTCAGGGAGGGGGTGACGCTTCCGAAAGGCGTTTACATAAAAGAGCGGTCCGAGATTCGCCACCCCAGCAGGCGCATAGTATTCATTGACGAAGGCCGTCTGAGTGCTGATAGCTGGACCGTGTATTATGACGAGGAGCGATGGTGGGACTGTGTTACCGCTCGCCACGGCATGGGGACCACCTTTTCCTTTGCGGACGTACATGCCGAGTACCGGAAATGGACCGACCCGCGCACCATTGAGATTACCCAAAAAACCTGGACGGCTGGCGGTTATCATGAGGAGCATCCCGACAACGAGGATCTGCGTTGGGTCCAGAGGGGCGTTTGGGGCAAGCTCGGCTATTAACAGCAATAGAGATGACCGATTCATGGTGGGATTTTACTTCAAACCTGAATCGTTCAATATTACCGGGAGATGATAGAGGATAAGAATGCTATCTACATCGAATCCAATGTACTTGTCTATAATGGCCTCCTGTGATAAATGTTATTGTGGCTTTAGTAAGGCAACCACGCATTGTAGCCAACTTAGGAAGCTTCGGTTATAGTTTCTCTCGGAAGCAAGGGGAATCAAGTCATGAGTTTGCGAACCAGTCGCCGTGAGTTTCTGAAACTTAGCCTCAGCGCAGGGCTAGGCACCGTTGCCCTTCCGGAAACTGTTTCAGTTAAGTCGCCAAACGAGAGAATCCAGCACGGGGCCATCGGGGTCGGCGGCATGGGTTGGGGGGATATACAACAGATTGGTTCACACCCCGATGTTGAAATCGCGGCGATCTGCGATGTCGATATAGCACGCATGGCCGCAGCAGCAAAGAGATTCCCCAATGCCCGACGTTACCAGGACTGGCGTGAACTCCTGGAGAAGGAAGGCGACAAGATTGATTCTGTCAGTGTCTCTACACCCGACCACATGCATGCGCCGATCACGATGACGGCCATCACTCAGGGCAAACATGTGTATTGTCAGAAGCCGCTTACGCATGATGTTCATGAGGCTCGACGGATAGCCGCGGCCGCGGCCAAGGCCGATGTGGTCACACAGATGGGTATTCAGGCGAATGCAAGTATTGGCTATCGTATGGCCGTGAAGATGATTCGAGACGGGGCAATCGGCAAGGTCAAGCGGATCTACGCATGGTCCAACAAGCCGGCCGGGAACTACCGTCCCACCGGCCCCCGGCCTGCCGGGGAGGACCTCGTGCCCGCCACGCTGGATTGGGATGCATGGCTGGGCTCAGCGCCCGTACGTCCGTACAAGCACGGCGTGTACCATCCCACGTGGTGGCGAGGGTGGCAGGACTTCGGCGTAGGGTGGCTGGGTGACATGGGCTGCCACATTGTCGATACGCCGTACCTAGCCCTCGGACTGGGCTCGCCCGTGCGCATCGGCGCCCAGGTCGAGCCTGCGTGGCGAGACACGCCTTCACGCCGGACGGAGACCTGGCCGACGTGGCAGATCGTTCACTATACGTTCGCCGGCAACGAACTGACAGCCGGCGAGACGCTCGAGTTGATCTGGTCGGACGGGGACAAGTACCCTCCCGATCACGTTCGGCAGCATATTGACAGCCACGAATTTCCCAAGCAGGGCTCGCTGCTGCTCGGCGAGGCCGGCTCACTGTTGTTGCCGCACGCTGCCGGACCGCAGCTATTCCCGGCCGGCAGGTTCAAAGGCTACTCGCGTCCCAAGATCGCCCCGCGCAACCATTACCACCACTGGGTCGACGCCTGTCGGAACAAGGTCAGGACGGTCGCCGGGTTCGATTACGCCGGCGCGTTAACCGAGGTTATCCTGCTGGGCACGGTTGCCCTGCGTTGTCCCGACAGAGAGCTGGCTTGGGACACCGAGCAAATGAAGATCACGAATCTCCCGGAAGCCAACCAGTATATCC
>CAZIKS010000342.1:0-2735 GCA_964539795.1 uncultured Pirellulales bacterium | reverse complement strand
AACCGGATTTATCTGGTCGGCAAGCCCAAAAACGACATCGCCGATATCGAATAATCTCATATCGCAAAAAAATAAATCATACCTCCGGGTAAAAATTTTTCCGAAAATTCACTAAATTTACTAACATTTGGCATAGATGGAGTGTCTATAAGTAGAGAGGACGCATTTGTGGACAACATCCGGAAAAGAGACATAGGGAATGCCGAACGGCTGGTTGAAGCGAGCCAGGCGGGCGATAGAGGTGCGTTTGATGAGCTTGTACGTTTGTATCAGGTGCGTGCGATGCAGGTGGCTGTGAGGATATTGGCAAGGGCAGATGATGCATCCGAAGCGGTTCAGGCCGGGTTCGTCAGGGCTTATCTGAATCTTAACAAGTTAAGAGAGCCGAAGAAATTTGAGGTTTGGCTGCTGCGAATTGTTGCCAATGCAGCGATAAGTCAACGAAGAGCAGCCAGACGAAGAGCAGAGATAATTAAAACCACAGACTGTTATGAGGACAACAAAACTCTCTCGCCAATGGAAGAAGAGATTTCCAGGGAGTTGAAAGAAGCAATAGGCCGGGCGATGTTGAAGCTGACAAAAAAAGAGGCCGGGGCGGTAGCGTTTTTTGGGCTTGAAGGTTTGTCATATAAAGACATTGCTGAGATTATGGGCTGCTCGGTTGGTGCGGTCAGGTGGTATGTCTTTAAGGGACGACAAAAGTTAAAAAGATTGTTAAAAGACTATTTATAATCGGCGATTTATGGTTTTGAATTGAGAGCCGGAAAATGAAAGAGAACAAAGACAAAATCGATTTGCTTTTTGAGCGAAATGCCGCTGAGCAATTAAGAGGCGTTGACTGGGACAAATTGAATGCGGCGATATTGGGTCAGCTGGAGCAGGCCCGGCAGGGCAAAACCACTGTGCGCAAATACCCAGCCATCTTTAAGATAGCGGCGGCGGCGGCAGTTGCTGCGGTTGTGTTAATTGCGGTGATGGTCAAGACAGAGAAACAGGTGGATTTGCAGTTGCAGGAAGGAAGAAGGGCAGTGGTTAAGTTTGTTGAGAAAGAGGGGTCGGCTTTGGTTGAAATTAGGCGTGCTGACAGCAAATCGGTGGTGATGATTGATATTGGAGGCGGGGATAGGAAGGTGGCGATGTGCGACGTTGAGATAATCGAGAGGAATGGTGGCCGTAAAAGACAAGAGGTCCGGGCGGCGTGGATTATAATCAGAAGGTCTGAGCCTGTCGTTGCGGACAACGGCATAAGTAAAGATATGATGGCTATGATTTGTTTGTTCTGATAATTTTTTTGTGACAAAGGAGAAAAAAATGGACGCAAAGAATTTTGGAAAAATGATTGTAACGGCGGTTGTTTTGGTTGGTATTTTAGCTGGTTTTGTCCGGGCGGACAAGTTGGCATTACAGACCAAACTCAGCAAGGACGTTAAGATTCAGTTAAAGAATGTTACTATCGCCGAGGCGCTGGAAAAAATAGGGCAAAAGGCGGCAGTGAAGTTCGTTTTGTCTGATGAAGCGGTGTGGAAGCTGCCGCAGGGAGAGGCGACACGGCTGTCGGTGGCGCTGGATGGGCCTTTGGCGGAAAGTATGGCCGAGATGCTGAACGCATTTTTTATGCGGTACGCGGTGGGTGATGAGGAGATGACGATATATCCCCGGCCGGAACTGGAACATATCCTCGGTAGACCAACAGCAAAACAACTCGAATTGCTGAAAGCCGTTTATACAAATCCTGTTCATATGTATTATATTGATGAAGTTCAAAAAACTATAAATAAAGCAATCGGAAGAACGGTTCTGATTTCACCGATGCTTGTACAGATGCGACTTAACGATTTGTTGCGGCAGCTTGTTGGGGAACTACCACATTATATTTGGGAACATGGCCGTTTTAAGCGTGGAAACTACAAGGTAAAAAGTGTTAAAGAAAGAGAAGCTGAAGGCGAAACTACAACGTTTGAATTGGCTACACCTGTCACACTTGTTCAACTCTTAAGCCAGGTTTCGGTTGGAAACAGAAAACAACCGTACGAAACAAGATGGTATATTTCAGGTATGGATTTTGGTCAGAGGCCGGAGATTCGGGTGGTGGAATTAGGGGCATTTAGAGATTTAAGGCTTAATCAAAAGGTTGATATTTCGTACAAAGATGAATCGCTTGACAAGATATTTCAGGACTTGGCGGATCGGGCAGGGGTGAGCATGGTTGCGCAACCAGGGTCTTATTTGAATGAACACAAGCTTTCGGTAGATATGCAAAATATTACGATAGCACAAGCCGTGGGAAGGATAGCTGATATAATTGGAGCTACTTATGAAATTCATGGTGGTAGAATAGAAATTTCTTCATGGCAGGCTCAGCAAAAAGTTATTAGTCCACCCACAAAGCCACGAGCAACCCCACGAGCAACCAGAAGCAGAAGCGGCAGTGGGGCTGGTGGTGGGGATTATGTCGGGAAGATAAGTATTCCGATGGATGGCGGGAAATACTATATTGAATTTATGCTGCGAGAGAAGGATTTGACAGAGCAATTAATAAAGCTTAGGGACGAGAAGATGAAGGAGGTTTTGGGTGAGCGGGCAAAGCCGAAACCGAAGCCGGCAGCAGCACCAAAAAAATAGCAGATAGAAAAGAGAATAACCACAGAACTCGACGTAACGAGTGCGTTGATGGTTGGCAAAATACTACCGATTGAGGATGATGGTTTCGGTTGGGCCTCGACTCGTTAGAGACT
>CAZIKS010000341.1:0-2741 GCA_964539795.1 uncultured Pirellulales bacterium | reverse complement strand
ATTATATCCGCTATAAGTAACCAGCAGGAGGCCTGGCTTTCATAGTTTCTCTATGGAATAGAAAAGGGCGGCTCTCCAAAGACTCAAAACAGCTGGATAGACGGTATTGTGGCGGCAAAAGAATATATCGGACCAAGCAGAGCCAAACCGCCAAGGCAGCAGTAATCTTTGATTATAAATAAACCTGAGGTTTGGGGTTTTTTACGCTTCGAATTTATAGCTTAAGGCTTTGTAGATAAGCTTTGCGGCGAGGAAGTCGGGGGCTTTATTTCGGCTGTCGGGGCACAACTCGACAACATCGAAGCCGACAACATTTGTTTTTTCAAAAACAGCCTTCAAGAAGGCCAGAACATCATACCAGAATAAACCGCCGGGCTCGGGCGTTCCGGTAGCGGGCATTATCGAGGGGTCAAAAACATCCAAATCAATTGTTATATAAACTTTGTTCGATAGTATGGAAACGGCCTTTGGAATCCAATCACGATTGTTATAAATATCTTTTGCAAAAAAGACGATTTCCTTTTGCATAGACTGCTTCTCGGAGAAATCCATACTTCTGATTCCCACCTGTACGATGGGACATAGTTGTCTGGCTCTTGCCATAACACAGGCGTGATTGTATTTTGAGCTGTTGTACTCGTCTCTCAAATCACTATGGGCATCGAGCTGTAAAACGGTCAGAGCTTTATATTTTCGAGCATGGGCTTTGATAGAGCCGATACTGACGGAGTGCTCGCCGCCTATGACAACAGTAAAGCGGTTTTTTTCGATATGGCTGCCGACTTTTTCCGCCACTTTTTCAATTACATCTTCAGGAAGAGGGAGGGGTTCTATAAACTCGTCTGTAAATATACCCTTTAGATAAACCTGCGAATCGGTCTCTATATCATAAAGCTCCATATTGGCGGAGGCCTCTATTATGGCTTGCGGTCCTTTGTCGGCACCTTTGAGCCAAGTGCTCGTTCCGTCATAGGGGACGGGGAGGATTACTACAGCAGAATTTTCGAGGCGCGAATATTGGGGGGGCAAATCCGCGAAGTTTGTCGGCTTTTTCATAATAAGGAGGCCCGAACAATACTTTCACTCAAACAGGAACATGGCCATGGCCACAGTTGTCGTCCAGAGGTCTTTTTGTCCACGGGCGGTCTGCGTGATATTCGTGGTTCTAATAAAGAGTCCGCTGGCCTGGTAAGCCTGTTCTTTTTCCGACCATGCCTTGTCGGGGTCAAGTTCCAAGCCGAGTGTAGTTCCGAGCATTCCTGCGGCCAGGTCCTCGGCCATATCTGCGGCCTGCTGGATATTCATACCGTGTCCGTGTACCTCACTGAGGTATCCCCACTGATTACAGTCTCGCGGGATAGCAACACCAATTGAGGAGGCAACCAACCTTCCGTGTTCACTTGTATCGGCCCTGGCCATGACGCAGTAAGATATCTGGCCGGGGACAAGGTTTTTCAATCCGTTTTCCCGGCTGATAATTTTACATTTCGGGGGCAAGATTGAAGAAACCTGAACGAGATTTTGCTGTGCCACTCCGGCCTGACGGAGAGCCTGCTCAAAAGACTTGAGCTGATACTTATGTTGGCCGACGCCTTTGGTTAAAAACACTTTTGCAGGAACAAGACCATCCACCTGAAAAAAATTCTCCTTCGTTTTATGTTTTCAAAGCCCTGAAATTATCCGTTTATATATTCTAATTTGCGGCTGCCCAACCAGCTACTGAGGTCTTTGAACTGTCAGAGCCGTTTTTTTTCAAAAAGGGCAGCCGTAATTTTAAGAAGTATATATTTTCAGAGCAGAACAACAATAAAAATTTTAAAAATTGAAGTTTTTTATAAAAAGCCTTTACAGACGGTCATATACAAATTGAATGATTATACAGGGATAGTTATACTTACTCATTTAATTTGAGGACACGAAGGACAATGCAGGCTTTTACTCTTTTAATCAAGCCATCCGGGTCGGAATGCAATCTTGACTGCAAATACTGTTTCTATAAGGACAGGGCGCCAGAGGTGGGGCAGGGCAGACAACGAATGAGCGAGGAGACGCTCGAAAAGCTTGTCAAAGATTACCTTGGATTGAGATTCGGAGTGTCGGGGTTTGCCTGGCAAGGTGGCGAGCCGACACTAATGGGGCTTGAATTTTATAAAAAAGCGGTGGTTTTCCAAAAGAAATACGGAACTGCCGGCCAAGAGGTAAGTAATGCGCTGCAGACCAACGGGATTTTACTCGATGAGAAGTGGTGCCGGTTTCTGCATGAGAACAAGTTTCTTGCCGGTATAAGTATCGACGGCCCGAGGGAACTTCACGATTACTATCGAGTCGACCATAGCGGGGGTGGGAGTTTCGATAAGGTAATGCGGGCCATTGAGACCTGCAGGGAATACAAAGTTGAATTCAATACTCTTACCCTGGTGAACAACAAAAATGTGGAGCGCCCGGATGAGCTGTTCGATTTTTTCATTGAAAATGGCATTAGGTATTTACAGTTTATTCCCTGTTTTGAAACGGAGCCGGGTACAGGGAAGGTTGCGGATTTTTCAGTTAGGCCGGAACAGTACGGTGAATTTTTGTGCAGGACGTTCGACCGGTGGTACGAATACGGGCCGGGGAAACTGAGCATTCGTGATTTTGACTCGACTTTGGGGTATTGCCTAAGCGGCAAACACACAATCTGCACATTTGACAAACAATGCAGCCAATACATTGTCATCGAACATACAGGGGAGGCGTTCTGT
>CAZIKS010000340.1:0-2763 GCA_964539795.1 uncultured Pirellulales bacterium | reverse complement strand
CATAACCACATCGAAAGCGCTTATCCTGTCGGTCGCCACTATCAGCAGCTTGTCGCCAAGGTCGTATATATCGCGAACCTTGCCGCGCTTCGGCTCAAGCCCTGCTATGTTCGTCTGTAAAACCGTCTTCATAATAATCCCTTCTTCCATTTCTTTTACCTATTTACTTCCATCCCCCCTCGTTCTATCGCTGAATCGACATATTCAAATATCTTTTCTCTGACTTTTTCAATATCTCCGGTTTGCGGCAGAAAATCAAAGAAGCCTTTGGCGATAACTACCATCTCAAGGAAACGCAGGGGAAGGATTTTCTCACTTACAAGGACGAAGGGCTTGTGTTTGAAATCCACAAGAAGAACAGGACGGTCATGGAGATAAGCATAGCAAAGAAAAATTCTCGTGGGAATTTAGAGACTAATATAATTTCGCCCAAGATAGGAGTTGGTGAATACAAGTTAGGTATGAGTAAGGACGACGTGTTGAAAAGTCTGGGAAAAACGAAGGGGGATTCCCTCCGGCAAGAAGGGAATCTGATAAGGGTCGATGGTCTTGTTCTTTCTATCATTGACGATTCGGTTAAAGGGATTGATGTTCTTAGTCCCCGTTACAAATTTGCCGATGGGTTAGGAATAGGCAGTTCAGAGGAGAAAATCAAACAAGCCTTTGGGGAGGATTTCAGTCTGAAGGAATTTGAGTTTAAGAATTTTCTGACCTATGAAAATAAAGGTCTTGTATTTGAAATTCGTAATGACAATAAAACGGTCATGGAGATCAGCGTTAGAAAGGAAATTTCTCGCGGGCATCAAAGCTCTTTCGCCAAGCCAATAGAATCGGTAAATGAGTACGGTGATGTGCGATGGAAAGATCTGAGTAAATTCGACCTTTCTGCCAGAAAAGGGCTCATTGCCACACTGACATTTAATCAGAAAACGGTCTGGCCCGAACAAGCAAAAATGCCCCCTGGAAGCGATCCCAATAAAATTCTTACCGATGCATTGAATCCGGGCCTTGGCATTCGTGAGCTACACCAACAGGGCGTCACCGGCAAAGGCGTCAATGTGGCTATTATCGACCAACCAGTGTACCTGGTCCATCCTGAATTCGCCGGCAAAATTGTGGAATATTATGACACAGGTTGCAAGACTGATGAAAGCAGTATGCATGGCCCACTGGTTACAAGTCTGCTGGTGGGGACTAACTGTGGAACAGCCCCGGGCGCTCGGGTGTATTATGCGGCGGTTCCTACCTGGAAAATTGATACAGCCTACTATGCCAAGGGATTAGACTGGATAATTGCACAGAACGCGAAACTTCCGGAAGGAAAGAAAATCCGTGTGGTATCAGTTTCGGCATCACCAAATCAGTCATCCTGGGCAAATCGACAGATGTGGGACAGTGCCTGTAGGCGAGCGGAGGCAGATGGAATTATGGTGCTGGACTGCACAGATGATAGTCATCGCAGGTTCATAGGTAAATGTTGGTACAATGCAAGGGCCCCGGAAAGCGTTGCACAGTGCAATCCCTGGGATCCGCCAAACAGAGAATTTCGGGGGGATTCCACGGATATGGTTATCCTTGTGCCCTCATCTCCCCGAACAGCCGCCGAAGATGGAGACGTACCTGGCTATCAATACGCCGGACGAGGCGGGTTGAGCCGGGCAATACCTTATTGTGCCGGGGTCCTAGCGATGGGCTGGCAGGTTAATTCCGAACTTGGGCCGGAACGAATGCGGGAGCTGCTTTTTGAGTCGGCCTACACAAAGAAAAATGGTGCGAAAATCATCGATCCCAAGAAATTCATTCGTCTTGTGAAAAATGCTAAAGTGATTCCAAAGACCAAGGTAAGTGGATAGACAATAATCAGTCTGGAGTAGTTAGAGTCTCATTGAAAGCGTGTTTGCCGAATTTGTCTTTGAATCGGCTGGATTTTTATAAAGGCTTTGAGTAGTTTCAGCGATGAGGTTCAGGTTTGTTTTAGCAGGTTAGCCCGGATGGGCATTGAGCGGATGCGTAGGCCGGTGGCAGCGAAGACGGCGTTGGCAACGGCTGGGGCGACAGCAATAATTGGTGTTTCACCGCCGCCAGCGGAGGGGATGTCGGTATTGTTGACAAGGTGGACATCGATTTTCGGGACATCCATAAATCTTGGTACGCGATAGGCTGCGAAGGTCGGGTTTAAGATTCTGCCGTCGGCGAAAAGAATTTCTTCTCTGAGAGCGGGGCCGAGGCCCATAATTATGCACCCTTGTACCTGAGAGAGTAAATTTGCGGGGTTTTGGATTGGGCCGCATTCAAAGGCTTCACAGATGTAATTGACTTTTATTTCGGGTTTTTTACGGTCGATGGCAACTTCAACACAGGCGGCGACACAGGAATTTTTTTCCGTTCCGCAGGCCAGTCCCACTCCGAGGGCAGGGGTGATGTTTTTTACTCTTTTTTTCCAGTCGAAATGCTCAGCAACGGTGAGCAAGACTTTTCTAATTCGCTGGTTTTTGAGGTGAGCAAGTCTGAATTCGAGGGGGTTGATTTTAGCGGCGGCTGCAAGCTCATCCATAAATGACTCCCTTGCGAAGTTGTTTGCGGTTGCCGCCAGGCAGCGGTAGGCACCCTGCCTTAAAGGGGAATCCGAACTGAGTGAGCGTGTCCTGATGTTTTCTATTGAGTAGGGAGTATCGATAGCGGCACCGCCGGCATTTATGTTTGTGAAATCCCATGCGATGAGTGAGCCATTTTCATTGAGGCCGCCGCGGCACTCGATTAGGG
>CAZIKS010000339.1:0-2781 GCA_964539795.1 uncultured Pirellulales bacterium | reverse complement strand
ATTAAATCCGATGTTAATATCCTCCGCGCCAACAAACGAAAAGGCATTAGGCCGGGCCATATCCTGAAATCGCAGGGCGGTGAAACAAAAGAAGTGGCTGTCGGCATAGCCGGAGATATTATCACTCTCGCCAAAGTCGATGAACTCAAAATCGGTGACCTTATTCATGACGGACGCTTAAGAGGAAATTTCGACACTCCCGCTGTGCCTGAACCGATGTTTTCTCTGGCCGTTGAGCCTGCCGCAAGAGGAGACGAACAGAAAATCAGCAGCGCCCTGGATAAGCTGTGCGAAGAAGACCCCTGCTTTAAAATTACACACGACACACAGACAAAGGAACTGGTTATCAGTGGCCTTGGAGACCTACATTTACGCGTCATACTTGAAAAAATGGAGGCTAATTTCAAGCTCACGGTAAATACAAAAGAACCTAAAATTCCTTACCGTGAAACAATTACCACAAAAGCAGAAGGTCACTACCGTCATAAAAAACAGACAGGCGGAGCCGGACAGTTTGGTGAAGTGTACCTTCGCGTCGAGCCAGCCGAACGAAATTCCGACCCGCCATTGGATTTCAGTTGGGATATTTTTGGCGCCTCAATCCCTGGTCCGTTCGAGCCGGCTGTAAAAAAGGGTATTATTGATGTAATGAACAATGGTGTTGTAGCCGGCTTTCCAATGCAGGATATAAAGGTCTCTATTTACGACGGAAAACATCATCCTGTTGATTCTAAAGAAGTGGCCTTTCGAGCTGCGGGCAAGGGTGCATTTATTGATGGTCTCCAGAAGGCAAAACCTGTTTTGCTCGAACCAATAGTCAATCTGGAAATAACGATACCTGCTGAAAATGTCGGAGATATTGCAGGCGATTTGGCCTCAAGACGCGGCCGTGTTGTCGGGCAGGATATGTTAGCCGGCAACTTAATTGTTATCAAAGCACAGGTCCCGCTGGCAGAAGTCACCCAGTACAATAGCCAGTTAAAAAGTGTTACCGGCGGGCGAGGTAGTTACTCAATGACGCTCAGCCATTATGATTTGGTGCCTTCAAATGTCCAACAGCAAATAATCGCCGTCTATGCTAAACACAAACAAGCAGAATAATTCCCCGAACTGAGTAGGATTTATACTAAGAGGAAAAAACCAACAGAATGATAACAAGAATAGATATTGCAGTCATTGCGCTTAAAATTAAAATTGCAATTCGGTAATGCGTAAGAGTCTCTTCTTGGTAATGTTCTACCTTGTTATCGACAATCTCTCCCTCCTCTAACTGCTCCAGCATAGATACATCAAATCTTTTGTGTGCTCGAAGCGGCGGCTGACCATTACGGACCGCCTCCAAATCCGTCAGCAACTCTTCCGCGCTGCCATATCGGTCCTCTTTACGTTTGGCCATCATAACTTCAATAACTTCGGAAACTCCTGCAGACAAAGAAGTGTTTATGTGGTCGGGCGGAATTAATTGGTCCTTCAAATGTCTTCTCATAACTTCCGAGGGGTCATCCGCCATAAACGGAACCCGGCCCGTCACCAAATGATAAAAAGTGGCACCTAAGCCATAAATGTCGGCCCTGCCGTCGATATCTATTTCACCGCGAATTTGCTCAGGCGCTATATAATATGGTGTCCCATAGGCCTTACCAGCCTCAGTTTGTGCAGCCTCGATGTCCGTGGTCTCACGCGCCAAACCCATATCAGCAAGTTTGACCACGCCCTCGCTATTTATCATTATATTCTTCGGTTTGACATCGCGGTGAATCAGACCACATGAATGGGCGTGAACAAGTGCCCGCGCCACCTGAATGATTACATCCAAGGCCTCTTCTTCGTTAAAAACCTTGCCCTCTGAAAGGTCGTCGTATAGAGTTTTACCCTTGACATATTCCATCACAAAATAGTGGTAGCCGCCGGCTTCGCCCACGTCAAATGCCTGAACGATATTATTGTGATTGAGCTTACCTGCAGCTTGACCTTCCTTATAGAACCGTTCCACATATTCTGGATTTTCACTGAATCGCTTCGGCAAAACTTTTATCGCGACTGTCCGGTTCAAACTCAATTGTTTGGCCTCATAGACTATTGCCATCGCACCTTTACCAAGCTTGCCTATTATTTTATACCCCGGAATCTGGTGGGCGGCTGCCTTACTTTCTCTTATACTATTTCGCAGCCTGTCAGCCTGTGTTGTCGTAATATACCCAAGGTCAATCATAAGGTCTTTAAGCAGAATAGGATTGACCTTACGGCGGGATTTCAACTCCTCAATTGAACGACGCATCTCTTCGTTCGTGCAGAGCCCCTGCTCTACAACCATTTTACCGAACACCGTATCGTAATTTGTTTCGTTTATCATCAAACCACTCGCCGTACCTGGCTAATAACGAAACTCCCAAATATCAGCCTCTTCACAAACAACCAATTATCAGTTTATAAAACCGTTGTCAAAGAAAATTTGTTTATTCTTATTATAAAAAAGCATTCTCTAAACACACAAAATCGACGTTTTTAACACGTAAGTTTAGCCATTTTCTCAAAACGCCGCCAATCTCCACTCCAAATCGCTCCACTTTACTCAAACTTAGCCCTTTGTTAATTCTGTTCTTAGAGCTTATCCGAATAACCGGGTCGTTATGAGACCGAGCTAAAAGTTCGAGGCCAAGGCGGCAGGCCAAAAAGGCTCGGAGACGTGGTTTACTCCACGTTGAGAACGTTTTTGGCTGACAACACAGGCATCGGGCTTTGCAGCCGGCCGCAATAGAGCGGGTTATTGGGATAGGCTCT
>CAZIKS010000338.1:0-2792 GCA_964539795.1 uncultured Pirellulales bacterium | reverse complement strand
AATTCAAACCCAATTCAAACCCAATCAAACCCAATCTCCGAAATGCCAAAATGAACGTAAGTTCTGTTAAAACAAAGGAATATGTAAATGAACCACGCCTTCGCCCTCTGGCAAAACAAACCCAATTCAAAATCAATCAAAGCCAATTTCAAACCCCGGTGGTGTGGAAGGCTGGGGCTGTCAGGCCCCCGCCTGCTTGATTATGAGCACTACCGGCCTTAAACATTTGACACAATCAGCGCTGCGAATTAAGCTTATGGCAAAAATTTTTTAATTAAGGGCTTTGCAAATGATAGTAGTTACCGGCGGAGCCGGCTTTATCGGCTCGGCACTGATAGCGGAATTAAACAAACGCCGTGTTACCGACATTCTCGTTGTCGACGAGCTCGGGATGGATAATAAATGGAAAAACCTGCTAAATCTTTCTTTCGCCGATTACGTGGAGAAAGATGATTTTCTCGAAATGGTGGTCGAGAACAAGCTCTCTGCGCCCATTGAAGCTGTTTTTCATATGGGTGCCTGCACGAGTACCACAGAAACAAACTCCTCGTATCTTATAAAGAATAATTACGAATATACAAAGCTGCTGGCACAATGGGCGGTCGAAGCCGATATTCGTTTTATTTACGCCTCCAGCGCCGCTACCTACGGTGATGGCTCTATGGGCTTTAGCGACGATGAAGAAAAAATCCATCACTTAAGGCCGTTGAATATGTACGGTTATTCAAAGCAGCTTTTTGACCTGTGGGCTCGCAGGACAGGCCTGCTGAAAAAAATCACAGGCCTTAAATATTTTAATGTCTTTGGCCCCAATGAATACCACAAAGCCGATATGCGAAGCTTTGTCTTAAAAGCCTTTGAACAGATAGTCGCTACCGGTAAAGTTCGGCTCTTCAGGTCACACAAACCCCGGTACAAAGATGGCGAACAGCTTCGCGATTTTATTTATGTCAAAGATGCCGTGGATATGACCTTGTTCTTTTTAGATAATCCCGGTATAGGGGGGCTTTTTAATATCGGTACAGGCAAAGCCCGCACATGGAACGATTTGGTGACGGCCGTTTTTGCCGCGATGGACAAAAAGCCCGATATCGAATACGTCGATATGCCCGAATCAATCCGCAATCAGTATCAATACTTTACCCAGGCCGATGTTACCAAACTAAAGCACGCCGGCTATGACAAAAACCAAACTTCACTTGAAGATGCAATCACCGACTACGTCCAAAACTACCTGCAAAAAAATCGATACTTAACCGGTTGTTAGCAAATGTTTTTTAGACCGAAATTATAATGCCTTATACTCCATATCATTTTGGGCCGAGCGGATTTGTTGGCCTTGTATTTAAAAAATATATCGATATACCCGTATTTGTCTTGGCAAACGTTGCTGTCGATGTTGAAGTTCTGGTTATAGGTCTGCTTGGACTTGGATGGCCGGTCCATAGGTATTCTCATACACTCTTAATTGGAGCAGTGGTGGGTGCTGTCTGGGCTCTGGCGGCGTACCCGCTGCGCCGTTTATTTAAAAAAATTATGACAATACTGTGTTTACCGTACCAGACCAGCCTCTGCAAAATGCTTATCTCCGGTATTCTTGGTGTGTGGTTGCACGTTTTAATTGACGCTGTTTATCACTATGATGTACGACTGTTTTGGCCGAGCAGGATAAGACCGTTGTATGAACTTCTGACCAAACAGCAGGTCAAAATTTTGTGCATCGGTTTTTTTGTTTTGGCTTTCATTGAGTACCTGCTTATTGTCAAATCTCGTATGAAACAAGACAAAACACAAAACAGCCAACCAAAGATGAAGCAGCGACCGGCCGAAAAGAGGCTTGAGTGAAAACCGAACGCTTGTATAATTGCTGTTTAATTGCTAATCATCCAATCTAAGAAAGGAAAAATTATGATTTTAGACGGACACATACACATAATGACTGATAAGAAAGACCATAACGATTTAACCGGCCGAATGAAAAAAGCCGGCATTGATGGCGGCGTCATTATTTCGCTGCCCCCGGCGGCGTTTCCTGACCTGGCGCCTCCAACCACCCCCGCTGAAAGACTGGATAACCTCTTTTTCTGGACAGACTTATCCCCCGAATTATATCCGTTCTACTGGATTGACCCTACCGAACCGGATGCCGCCGACCAGGTTGCCATGGCTCTCGAACGCGGGGTAAATGGCTTCAAGGTCATCTGCAACCATTTCTTCTGCGGAGACGAAAGGGCTCTGCCGGTCTTCAAAGAAATCGCTAATGCCAACAAGCCCATTTTGTTTCATACCGGAATACTCTGGGATGGACTGCCCTCTTCTCGTTACAATCGCCCGTCCGAGCTCGAGGCCCTTCTTGAAGTTGACGGCCTGAAATTTTCCGTCGCCCACATCTCCTGGCCCTGGTGCGACGAATGCATCGCCGTCTATGGAAAGTTCCTTAGCGCCTATAAGATACGCCCCGACCTTTCCGTGGAGATGTTCATCGATCTCACTCCCGGCACACCCCCAATTTATCGCCGTGAGGCATTGACCAAGATTCATACTATCGGCTATGACATTGAGAATAATATCCTGTTTGGCAGCGACAACCGTACCGATAATTATGATTCCGACTGGGCTACCGAGTGGATTAATCGAGATAACAAGATATATAAAGACCTCAACTTAAGCCAGGGCACAATTGATAAAATCTATGTCCAAAACCTGAAGCGTTTTCTTGGCATTTCGCAATAAGGATTTAGAGCTTATCCCAATAACCGGGTCGTTATGAGGCCGAGCGAAAAGTTCGAGGC
>CAZIKS010000337.1:0-2803 GCA_964539795.1 uncultured Pirellulales bacterium | reverse complement strand
ATGACCGTATCTGTGAAGATACCGGCGGGGTGGCGACGGAAAACAGCTGTAATGCGGTAGTATTCAGCGGTGAACAGGGAGGCAACATCACTATTCGTGATTGTGATTTTTATCAGTCATTACCACTGACGGACCCTAAATCAGGTGCGGGGCTCAAATATAAACATGCTTCGAGAATCCCTGGTATGTTTTTTAAGGTGTACAATAATACGTTTACCAATCACAAATTTTTCTCGTTGGGCTCCGGAACAGCAGACACTCACTTCCACCACAACATTATTAACGGAGGAGGCACTATAGTCAGCAAAGATTTCGGAGGAACTACGCATCAGGTCAACCAGCTTTTTGAGTATAACACTGTTTATGATTCAACCGGATTCGGGATGAGTCCCACGACCAATTGGAGAAACGTTGATTTTCCCAATGACCCACAAAATATCACGTACAGAAATAATATTGTTTACGACAAATCCACTTCTTATTCATCCGAACGAGCAATAGTCAGCATCGGCACTTATATGACCGACGTGCTTTATTTTCTTACCGTCCCCGAATTGCATTTTCACAAGAATTGTTATTACAATCCAAATATAGCGGCGCAGTTTAATATAGCTGCGGGCTTTAATTATAAGCCGGACTGTGCCGAGGGTGACCAATACAACCTTGCAGATTGGCGGAGTACATACGGGTATGACACAACTTCAATAGAAGCAGACCCATTGTTTGTTGATGCCGAAAACGGTGACTTTAGATTACAGCCGTGCTCGCCCTGTGCGAATATGGGCGTCTATGCCGGCGACTTCGATTATAGCAGCACTATCGACTGGGAAGATGTAAATGTCATAAGTGAAAACTGGCTGGATACCGGAAGCTGTGTTGAAGGCGACCTCAACAATGATGATGTTGTTAATTTTCCGGATTTTGCGGAGTTTGGCAGGGTTTGGGCTATAGCATATATAAGTGACCCAAACTACTTATTGACGGTGAACAGCGGAACCGGTGACGGATTCTATAAGGAAAATGAGGAAGTGGCCATCAGCGCCGATGTTATTGGCGGTATGATATTTGCTGAATGGACAGGTGACATATCCGGCATCGCCAATATATACGCAGCCGGCACCACGCTTACAATGCCAGCGAGCAATGTTACAATTACCGCTACCTACATACCCATACCAACATACCTTTTGACGGTAAATAACGGCAGCGGGGGTGGTTCTTATGAAGAAGGCCAGGTTGTACCTATCGCTGCCGACTCCGCGGCACCAGGTGAGGAATTTTCACACTGGGCCGGCGAAACAGCCGGTATCGGAGATATTTATCAGGCTTCGACTACGTTTACTATGCCTGCGCAGGCAGTGACGATTACCGCGATATATAAGGAAGAAGGGACCGTTTTCATTACCGAAGAATTTGGTGATGCATTCGATACCAACTATCCGGGCACAATAGAAGATACTTATACGAATTCAGGCAGCAGCACCGGCAACTTTTCAACTGATGTTACACTGAATACCTATACATGGCCGGCTAATACCGTTGCCAACACGACTATAATTAAATGGGACCTTTCCGCCCTTGGCACCGATGTGGTAGTTGCCGAAGCGACATTGTATCTGTATCAGGTCGATTCAGGTGGTGATGCCGCTTATGATGTCGGGGTACATAAAATCATCAATGTCGACCCTAATATTACTGCCTGCACCTGGAATACTTATGACGGCACCAACAGCTGGACAGGAGGAACTGACGGCGGTCAAAGTGACATTGCATCTGCTGAAGATACACCGGCTGTTAACAGGACCGATAGTGAATATAAAACGTGGAGAGTTACCAATATGGTGCAGGGTTGGGTGTCTGTGCCGTCGAGTAATTATGGTATGTTGGTGAATTCTGATGGTGTAGCAAGTGCTGACAGCTATCGTTTTTTCGCCGCTACTGATGATGTCGATTCGGCAATCAGGCCGAAACTTATTATTACGTATGTAAGCTCCGGCGGCTGATAGCGTTGTTATTAAAGGAGGTGATGTTAAGGTAATTTGCCATAATTTGGATAAATAGCAGTTTTTTTACGAATAGGGGCAAATGCAGCAGGTAAGACGGCTTACTTAACGTTAACGCTTTTAAGGGATTTTGAGACGCCTGCGGCAAAGGTGAAAAAATTGCTGCAGCAGGAGGAATTATAGGGTTTAATCGACAGGTGTCGGCTTGTAAGGTCTTGTAAATAAAGAGCTTACTTGTTTAAAGTGGCTTTGACCCCAAATATAGTTAACTCCAGACATTTTTTTGAAGATTTTTCTTAACATTAAATCGGTCAATATGGTATAATCAGTTTTGTTATAGTATTTTATTTTTTTGTGACCTATCCAAGTTTCATAAAGGAGGATTGGGTCAGGTCTAAGTTGAATAAAAATAATTACAGGTATAATGTTTGGTGAAAATTTCGGATACCTGCTGAAATCAATTCTTAATTGAATTAAATGTCAGGGTTTTGGCGGGAGGCCGAAATGTACCCAAGGAATATAATTAATAATCGTTTTTTTTTTGTAGGAGGAGCATTATGTGTAAGAAATTAATATGCTTATCTTTTGTTTTGATGCTTGGTTTGATTGGTAGCGCTTCGGCTGATACCATAGAATGGATGGGTACTGTCGATACCTCCTGGGGCAATTTGGACAACTGGGACCCCACCGAGGTTCCCGACGATGATGATGTTGCAATGTTCCTGGATGCTTCCACTGGTACGACCTGCCTGGTTAATTCCAACCAGTCAATCAAGGTCCTTCATGGCCCGGGCTATAGA
>CAZIKS010000336.1:0-2808 GCA_964539795.1 uncultured Pirellulales bacterium | reverse complement strand
ATCCTGTGATGGTATCCACGAAGGCTTCCAGGCGGGTGACGATGCCAGCCTCGGCTGCATGCTCGTCGATTTCCAGTTGCCCCAAGGGCTTGCTGCCCATGATGTCTTCTATGAGTGGGAGTATGAATGAATTCGGGCCGCACCCGAAGTTGGTCAGCGCCAGCCCGAATAGCTGCGGGTCTGCCGCTGTGATGGCGGCGCCGGGAATGTACTTGCTCTCGTAGAACCAGTACGGCCGGTCGGAGTACTCCTTGGGGTTCACCGAGTCCAGTGGCAGGAAGTCAAGAGGAATGGGCACAACGCCAAGCTGGGCAAGCTTTTCGGCGATACCCAGATTGGCTCCTGGATCCTGCGACATATAGGACCTGGCGAAAAGAACCACTCCCAGCTTGTCGCTCCGGTGAAGCTCGTCCAGCAGCTTCTTGCCGAGGGCTGCCTGCTCCGCCTCGAAGTCCCGCTGTGTCTTGATGCCAGCCAGGGCTGCCTCCTTGCCTTTCTTCCTGCTGAAGCCCATCTTCACCGCGACATCTGTCAGGTTCTTTATTACGTCATCGATGCCCTGGCTGAAGTCAAGCGTGGGTATCAGCAGTCGGTCCCCGAGGTTAACTGACTGGCGTATTATGTATGGTGCTGCCTGGACAAGGGGGCAGGAATACTTCTGATTCTCGTCGCCGTCCTTCTCGCCCATCCGGATGGCGCTGGGATAGAGGACATAGTCAGTCTCAGCAAGGGCTGCTGCGTGGCCGTGGAGAAGCTTGAGGGGGAAACAGCTGTCGGTATAGCTCAGCTCGATCGACTTGGCTATTATTTCGCCGGTGCTTCCGCTGGAGAGGACACATCTGACACCCAGCGCGTTGAGAAAAGCGATAAGGAGCGGGGCAAAGTCGTATACCAGTAGCGCCCGGGGAAGGCCCACCGCAGGCCTTGCGCCGGAGTCTTTCCTGTACTGGCTGAAGAGCAACCTCTCCCTCTCGTCGAAGAAGGTCTCCTGCTTTGCCAGCCCTGCCGCGGCATCGTAGCGGTCACAGCGGCTGCCATAGTAGGTAGCTTTCTCTCCGGGTATCTCCATACGGGTGATGGTGCAGTTGTTGTCGCACCCTTTACAGGTGAAAGTGGAAAGGGTAATCTGGCTATCTATTACCCTCTGGAAGCCCTTGAAGCTCGACTTCCCACCCTGCATCTCCTCTTTGGCCAGGAGCGCTGCTCCTATGGCGCCGCTTATCTCCTTGTGCTCCGGCACGATCAGTGTCTTCCCTTCCAGTTCCCTGTGGAACGCTGAAACGATGGCCTGGTTGTAGAACACTGCCCCGGTGAGGATGACCTTGTCACCCAGCCTTCTATTTGCTACTACCTTGGACAGGTAGTTTCTGGCTATGGCGAGGGAGAGGCTGGCTGTGATTACCTCCAGCGGCACCCCCTCCTGCTGAGCTGAGGCTACCGCCTGTGCCATAAAGGCGGCGCACCTGGTCCCCGTGTCGATGGTATGAGTGGCTGCGAACGCCAGGTCGGCGAACTGACCGTTGGTCACTGAGACGCCCAGCATCTCAGCCAGTTCGTCGATGAAGCTTCCCGTCCCGGCGGCGCATGCCTTGTTCATCTGGTAGTCGACCACGACGCCGTTCCTCTTGATGACGAGCTTGGAGTCCTGACCGCCAATCTCGATGATATCGGCTTCGGGGTCAAGCTCCATGGCAGCTCTCGTCTGTGCGGTGATCTCGTTCTTGATGAGATCCGCGCCGACGAATTTGCCGACCAGGTACCTGCCCGAGCCGGTGATGCCCACGCCGTTGATCTCCGCCTTGCCGGCGCCTTTCTTCAACAGGTTCCTGAACACTTCCCTGATGGCGTCGACCGGCCTTCCGGCGGTCATCAGATAGTGTTTCGCCAGCACATTTCCCTTTTCATCCACTATGGCCGCCTTGGTGCTGGTGGAGCCGATGTCTATTCCGAGGTAGCCTGTGCACTGGCTCTCAATCCTCTGCCCCGTGTCGTTGCTTTCCGCGGTGATGAGATCAAGCCCGGGCATTTCAAAATAGCGCTGCTTCACGTCTGCTTCGGTCAGCACCACACCCCGCGACCTCTTTCCGATGGACAGCAACGCTGCTCCTAGGGATTCCAGGTGTAGGAAGTCTTCGGGGATGATCACCTCTACCGGGTGATTGTTCCTGGCCGAGATTACCTCGTTGAGGGCTTTGGCTATGGCTTTGTTGGCGGCAACGCCGCCGACGAAATAGACCGGCTCGACGAAAGGCCCCTTTTTGAATGAGGCAACCAGCCGGGCAACGCTCTCACACAGCGCGTAGAGCATGGGTTCGATGGTGACACCCTTCTGCTGGAGGTGGATGAGGTCGGTCTTGGCGAAGACGCTGCATCTGGCGGCGATCCTGGGTGGACTGCCCTGGCACTGCAGCGCCAAGTTGGCGAAATCCTCCATGTCGATGCCGAGCCTGTAGGCCTGTTGCTCCAGGAACCTTCCGGTGCCAGCAGCGCAAAGCGGATTGGAGGCCACCTTCCACGGTTTCCTCAACCCGTCTTCCAGCTCAATGATCAGCGAGCTCTGCCCGCCGATCTGTACGATGGTCTTGGCCTCGGGGTGGAACTGAAGCAGCCCTGAGGAAATCGCCAGCGAGCTGCTGTACTCCGTCCAGCCCAGCTTCTTGGGGATGGATGCCTGTCCTGACCCGGATACGCCGGCAGCGATGATGCTGTCGAGGTCGGCCTTCTTGGCCAGCCTGGTGATCAGCCTGCCAACCGCGGCCCTGGGGCCGGAGCTTATCTTCTCTGTGTCGAGATGGGCAATTCCGCCGT
>CAZIKS010000335.1:0-2831 GCA_964539795.1 uncultured Pirellulales bacterium | reverse complement strand
TTCGTCTTTGATAAAACGTTCCTCATCCGGATCCCATTTCAGTTTTTTTCCAAGGAGCATTGAGATATTGCCGATGTGGGCAATTGTGAAGCAGCGATGACCTATCTCAGGTGGAAAGTAGCAGTCCTTACGTGATTTCACGCAATCGAGAAAATTCCGCTGTTCACCGCCCCGGCAGGTATAAAGGTGAACCTCATTCGGGCCAATAACAGAATCCAGGATTGATTTCGGCTCCGCCTGCAGTTTTCCTCTCCACCCGACATTCCCTATCCATCCTTCCGAACCTTTGAAGCGCAGGCTTGGCTCACCCGATGTTACTATCAATCTAACGCCGTCGGCATATGTATATTCGATTCTGTATTCTTTCGCGGTGTCATAAAGTCCATCCCGCCAGAATTCACCTTTACCTTCGACCTCTACCGGCCCTGTATATTCGCTGTCATTTCCCCATTGGGCGCCGTCGAGAAGATGCGCGCCCCAGTCCGTTAACATTCCACCAGAATAATCGAGAATCCATCGAAAGTTCCAGTGAATGCGGTCTTTAGTATATGGTGCGTATGGAGCTGGGCCAAGCCACATTTCATAATCAAAACCCTTCGGCACCGGCATAGGTGTTGGGTCCCCTGCTGTATCCGGGCCGCTCGGTAGTTCTACACGAACAGTGTGCACTTTGCCGATTCTGCCGTTGCGAACCAGCTCACACATCCTGTGATATACATCAACAGACCTGTCTTCCGTGGACCATTGAAAAACGCGATTGTAGCGTTTAATTGTTTCGCTTAAGACCCGGCCTTCTTCAATCGTTAGCGTCGGTTTTTCACACGATACATCTTTGCCCGACCTGGCCGCTGCGATTGATATTGGGACATGCCAGTGGTCCGGCGTGGAAATCATCACTGCGTCAATATCATCCCGTTCGATAATGTTTCTAAAGTCGTTGTAAGTTACACAATCCTTATTGCCGTATTTCCTGTTCACCATATCGCGGGCTTTATTGGAATTGTTGGCATCAACATCGCAAACCGCAACAGCCTGGGCATCTCCATTGACCAGAAAGTTCGTTAAATTCACTGCTCTGCCATGACCGCCAACACCAATGAACCCTATTGTAATCCGATTGCTCGGCGAAACCGAACCATTCCTACCCAGTGCAGAGGCAGGTATAAAATAAGGAAAACCCGCCGCCCCTGCAATTGCTGCAGTTGCACCTCCAAGAAACTCACGACGGCTGATTCCTCTCTTTCGTCCCATCAAAAAAGCCTCTTTAAACTTGGTTGCTCATTTAGTCTTATAAGCTATCCTGTCGGATACATCAATGCTTGATAGCCATACATAGCCGGCTCAACATGCATATATTTGCTGTTCGATAAGTGCAACTTCTTTGCCTTTTTTTCCGCCTAACACCGGTTCTTTATTCTCAAGAACAGCCCTGGTGAAATCATCGATTAACGGCTCATGAATGTTCTCGGCCGGGAGGTGCTGTTCTGTACTTTGCTTATTTGCTGTTAGTATCTTTAAATTCCCGCCATTGAGTTTAGGAACATGCAATGAGCCTTCGGTGCCGAAAATATCCAGTGTGTCCTGAGGTTCAAAAGCGGCATGGCTGACATTTAAGACGGCCCACGCCCCGGATTCAAATGCGATGTGTGCTGTGCAGGTATCCTCAACCTCACGGTCAAAAATGATGTTCCCGGCAAAACCGTGTGCCGATTTTATCTTTCCGAAAATATTCAGCAGCACTTCTATACGATGACAGCCGAAGTCGAACATCGGCCCGCCGCCGGCTTCGGCCTTCTTCAGAAACCAGTTTCTCGGCAAATCAGCCGGTGGATCGAAATACTCGAATGCATTTATCTGCGCCATTACCGGCCGGCCGATTTCTCCGGAACTCACAATTTCTTTTATACGTTCGATTATTGGATAGAAGTGGCGATAATATGCGATACCGAGCTTTACATTATTTACCCTGCACGCATTTATCATTCTATCACACTCGTCAGGATTGAGAGCCATCGGCTTTTCACAAAGGACATGTTTACCTGCCTCAGCTGCCGCTATTGTCTGCTCACAGTGAAGATTTACCGGCGTTGCGATATATACAGCTTCAATTTCATCGTCGCCTAAAAGCTCCTGCCATGTTTTGTAGGTTTTTTTCGCACCGAACTTGTCGGCAAAGGACTGGGCCAGGTCAAACCTCTTACGGCTGACCGCCAGCAGTTCACAGTTTTTAAGGTCTCTAAGCGCCGGCCCAACGCGTTTATTGGCTATGTCCCCGCATCCGATAAGGCCCCAATTGACAGCATTCATATTAAACTCCATTTTACACCTGTTCCCCCTTCGAGTCTCTTTTACAATAGAATATCGAGTCTATCTTGAAAAGTCCAGCTTCCCTTTAGGCAGCGTTATACCTGCAACCAAAACCCCAAACCAGGCCTCTTAACCTGTTTTTTTAAGCCTAAAAGACCGATTGACCCCCTTGATTTACCCTGATTTGAACTAACCTCTTTTACCCCAGAAAATCCCAGCCATAAAAAAATCAGGCCGGCTGACTACATACCAACCGACCTGCACCCATTTCTTGTACCAGTTGCTGTGAGACTGTTCCACATGTATTCTCTATGTCTTGAGTAAGGCAGAGCATAGCAAAGCCTGCCTCAAGACATTTCCCCGCAAATGTTGATAGCCAATCCCCCCTAAAGATGTCATTATGAGTACTTTTTTCCTTTACTCTACTCCCGCAACCGGCCATAATAGCGAGCTATGAAGAAGACATTAGAACATTTACCGCAACATAAACTAAATGAGCTGGAACTGATAAAGGATATCATCCT
>CAZIKS010000334.1:0-2840 GCA_964539795.1 uncultured Pirellulales bacterium | reverse complement strand
TCGCCATCGGGTCCGATCGGTTCACGCCGCCCTAGGATCAAATGATCGCCATGGACCCGGACGTACAGACCCGCAGTCCGCTCATGCGCACCCAACAGGCCTGTGAGCTTCGATTCGGCGATTCGCATGTCCATTCGCATCAGGGATCCTTATCGCACCAGAGGGAGCCCTTCGTACGTCCATCGAAAGGCGTGGGCCTCTGTGTCATTCCATTCCCGGATGAACGCCAGGATCGCACGCACCAGTTCGTCCGGCGAGTGGAAGTTTCCGTACCGCAGTATACGACGAGTCAGGATGCAGAACCACAACTCGACCTGATTCAGCCACGAACCGTGCGTCGGCGTGTAGTGGAATACGAACCGGCCGCCATGCCGCCGATTCCACTCGGTCACGAAGGCGCCCTGATTCGTGTCGCGGTGTGTGTTGAGATTGTCCAGAACGACGTGCACGCGGCGCTGCCGGTAGACCGACGCCACCTGATCCAGGAACGAAAGGAAGTCCGTGCGCTTCCGTTGCCTGGTGCATTGCCCAAGCACTTTGCCCGTTCCCACGTTGAAGCAGGCGAACAGACAACGCGTGCCGTTGCGCTTGTACTCGAAATCGAAGCGACCCTCACGGCCCGCCCCGGCCAGCCGCAGCGGGTGGCGACGCGACAGCGCCTGCATGCCGCTCTTCTCATCAATGCTGAGGACCGGTTCTCCTTTCGGTAAGTGGACGTACAGATCGACGATGGCCCGCATCTTCTCCTGGTAGTCCGGATCGTCACTGTGACACCACATCTTAACGCGGTGCGGTTTGATCTCGGCGTCCTCGAGAATGCGACCAACCGTTCGAGGGCTGATGGCCCGAACAAGCCCGCTGGACACCACGGCCTTTGCCAACGTCGCGTGGTCCCACAGGATGCGCTGGAATCCGAAGTCCATTGGAGAACGGCAGGCCGTGGCGATCACTTGGTGTCGTTCCAGTGGCGAGACCTCCGGCGGTCTGCCCGAACGCGGCGAATCGGTCAGCCCCGCCAGACGATGTTCCGCGAATTGCTTGAGCCAGTGTCCGATACGGGCGCGACACGTCCCCAGATCGCGAGCAATCGTGGAGATCGATCCGCCCTCCGCCGCCAGAAGGACCATCCGGGCGCGACGGTACAAGCGAGCCTCCCCGCACTGCCGACGAATGACCGCCTCGATATCCCTTCGTTCCTTTCGGGAGAGAGTCAGTTCCATGCCAACAATATCGGCAAAGCACTGTGATTGCCTGTATCAAAACTTATGGCGAGTTGTACTAGTATGGCAGCGCTAGCTTGAGTCATTGCTGGCTCTTGAACGACATGCGTAGGACAGGGCGTTGCGCCATTGGTGGTATTCAGCTCGTCGAATCAGTTCACGCCACGTCCTTCGCCAACAATTCACGATCTTCTGCAGCAATGTCATCGCCACCCGGGCCACCTGTTCGAATGTGATCCGATGATTTTTCCCCCCGAAGCCGCCATGTCCGGCAGCTCAGGAAGTACATCGCGATTCGCGAGCATAACCAATGACGTGTCAAACCAACGTACTTGCGAACCTCGAACGAACCAAAGCCGGCCAACTGCTTGGCTCGCTCGAACCATTTCTCCACGCGCCAGCGCGCAAAGGCCACCTGAAGAATATCCAGAACCTTTGTCTTAGCCGAAGCATTCGAGACGAAGTATTTTAATTCTCCAGACTTGGCGTGCCTGGCCACGATCAGCCAATATCGACGATCTGTCGGGCACGAACGCCCGGTACTGTCCTGGCCGACCAATTGCACACGCGCAGATTTGATGTACCATACCTGTGTGCCACGTGTGGTGTCCTTGATCTTCATTTTCTCCCAACTCTGATTCCTGAATACCGAACTGCACCGCACCACATTGTCCACGCGCTTGGACGCAAACGGCCCCTGCAGCGAGCGATACTTCGGCGGTGTCGGCCAGCAATAGAAGTTGCGAGGCACTTCACCGACGGCACGTAATCCAAACATATCCAGACCGAACCAGAACGCCGGAACTTTCCCGTACGTCTCGTCAAAAGTGATCCAGGAGAATCGAATTCCATTGGCCAGGGCCTCCATCAACAGGTCAATGGCAATCTCCCATTCCGGCTGGTGGTGCTTGTCGTCCGGAATGCCGGCCTCACGCCGTCGGGACATGTCGTTTTCCCAACTCTTGGGAAGATACAACTCGCTGTCGAGCATGCAACTGAACGGATTGGTCGGATCGTTGTCCGTGTAGAGCAAGTGTACGCCCAGAATGCAGTTGTCGATCTTGCCCGTTTCGCCGCAGTATTGCCGCTGAACGCCTGGGGTCTTGACACCCTGCTTGGGATGGCCCGAAGCGTCAATAATGCCAATCGCATCCTCGCAGCCGTGCTCGTCAGCGATGAGATGCTGATAGAGTTCGTGAACGCGATCATCGTCCCACCGAAACTGTGAGAGGAACTCCTGAAGCGTGCGGACAGCAACGCCGCCAGCCAATGCAATGGCCTCGATGTTCTTTCGCGGCATATCGTCCAATAGACCCAACAAATACGTCACAAAGTGCCGAAACGTCGGTTCTCGAAAACACTTGCGAAACTTCTGCGCCAACTCCCTGACGGCCGATTCCATTGAGCCTATCTGCTTTGCATCCATGTCGATCTCCCAGAATTCGATACCTGGAAGACCACATCGGCCAACCCCTCCCCCAATCTTGAGCTAATCCAGCGCTGCCATACTAAGATTGTATGGAAACGTGTGGGGCGGACAAATCTGGTGCGAGGCATACGTCGGACGTTGGGTGACGGTAGATTGTTTGACAAGCGAGGTGGGTGAGTCGTTCTCACTAG
>CAZIKS010000333.1:0-2844 GCA_964539795.1 uncultured Pirellulales bacterium | reverse complement strand
TTGTGTCGCCCGTGGATAAGCCCGGTTCCAACCTTACTGGTGACCAGACTTTCACCCTCAGAGAGCCCGATGGCATATGCCCCCAAACGTATTAGAATCAAGGCAACCCTGAAATTGCGTTTGAGCAGAGAACACAACGGCTCAACAACATAACCCCGCGCTAAGTATTCTGCCCTTATCGGAAATGGTGGCACAACCAGACGCGTTTGGGAAGGGCTCCCAAAAATGACCGCCCCCGTTTTCGAAGCGGCAGCGAGTTCGGCTAATTCCGGTGGAATGGCTTGTGGGTCAAGCGCCTTTTCCAGTAAATTTACAACCTCTTGTAAAGGCAAGCCAGACGGTATGTATAGGGACTCAGCCGGGCCGCTGGTTGCCTCCAGTTCAGCAAGGAAGGCAAGCATCCTTAGCCTGCTCAGGAAGAACCGTCTTGAAACTAGCATCGTAAGAAATGCCTCTGCTCTAGAAACCTATAGTCTGACAACGGTGGCTCCATCGCCACCTTCGCCCCTCACCCCGGGACGGAACGACTTAACCAGGGGGTGAGAGGCCAGCAGCTCTCTGACGATTTTACGTACTGCGCCGGTGCCAACACCATGAATAATACGTACCTCGCTTAAATTAGCCAGAGAGGCGGCATTCAGGTAGCTGTCAAGCGCCCACTCCACCTCATCGGCCCGTTTCCCCCTCAGGTCAAGTTCCATCGAAACCGCCCGTGACGTCACCGGCCTTTTAACCGGGGTGAATTCCGGGGGTGCTGTATCCGGGGTCACTTTTACCTTTTCCACGCTATTTAGACCGAGTCTGAGCTTTACCTGTCCGGCCTGGACTTCAACCTGTTGTGTCTCTTCTGATACCGAAAGCACTGTCGCCACAAGGTTTGCTTCTCTCAGCCGGACCATGTCGCCTACCGTGATTCCGCCCGCGTCTTCTGTATCATCACCGATTTCTCCTGTCTTGGGCTGCCATACCTCCGTTTTCAACCGCTCCTTTGCCAGTGCTATCGCCTGCCGGGCCTGCTCGATCCCCTGCTTGTTCTGTTCCTTGCGCAAGGCTGATGCCGCTTGCCGGATTTCCTTAATTAAATCAGCCGTCTCACGGACAACCCTGTCCCGGTTCTCTTGAATCGTCTTTCTTTCTTCCTCCGCCAGCCGGCGCCGTTCATTTTCTAATTCAATGTTCCACAGTGCCGCCTCGTCCGTCTTTCTTTTCAAATCATCACGGATGGCTTCAATTCCATGCTTTTCCTCAAGCAAATTGGTTAGTAGAGTCTCCATCTCCTCGCTACCTCTCGTTAGCATCTCTCTTGCCCGAGAGACAATATCGGGGGACAAGCCCAGGCGAGCAGCGGTAGCCATGGCGTTACTGCCGCCGGGTATACCTGTTGTCAGGTGGTAGTTAGGCGCCAGCGTAACCGGGTCAAAGTCAAGCGAGGCATTTTGTAACCCGGACGTCGTATGCGCAAAAGCCTTAAGATCGCTAAAGTGTGTGGTGGCTACGGCCATTGTTCCACGAGATAAAAAGTAGAGCAAAATAGAGCGAGCCAGGGCCGAGCCTTCCGCCGGGTCAGTGCTCGTACCCAGCTCATCGAGAAGTACAAGGCTCCTTCCGGTAGAGCTGTTAATGATTCGTACGATATTGCCGATGTGCCAGCTAAACGTTGAGAGTGTTTTTTCAATACTCTGCTCATCACCAATGTCGGCAAATACGTCATCAAAAACGGGAATACAACTTTCCGCTGAAGCCGGAATGGGTATGCCAGCCTGTGTCATTAAACTGAGCAGGCCGATTGTTTTCATAGCTACCGTCTTACCGCCGGTATTGGGCCCCGTAATTACGAGTATAGAGAAGTCTTGCCCTATCTCCACAGAAAGAGGCACCGCTTTTTCTGCCAGTAACGGGTGTCTGGCTTCGACAAGTCTTAGCACATGAGCCGGCTTGCCCTCAAGAGTGCTCCCGTCTTTGTTGAATGTGGTAAGGACAGGTTCGGTAGCCCTGGCTTTCCTGGCATACTTTGCCTTAGCCACTGCCAGGTCTAACTCAGCTGCCAAAGCTACACTCTGAGATATTTCAATCTCGTGGGTTCCCACTTTAGCACTTAAGCTTACCAGAATCCTTTCGATCTCATGGCTTTCTTCTACCGCCAACTCCCGGAGCGTGTTACCCAGTTCTACGGTCACCCACGGCTCGATGAATACCGTAGCTCCGCTGTTAGAAACATCGTGAACGATGCCCTTTATTTCTTTGCGATGTTCAATCCTGACGGGAATAACATACCTGCCTTCCCGCTCGGTAATAATAGGTTCCTGGACTACCGTACGTCCTCTAGGTGACTCCATAGTGACCTTCAGCCGGTCTAATAACTGCTGACGCACCTGTCTCCGTTGCCGTCTAACTGTAGCCAGCCGGGGCGAGGCGCTATCCAGCACCTCGCCGTTCGGCGCCAGGCAGTTGGCGATGTCTTTCACTATCTGAGGAAGCTCAACTATACCGCTGGCATTATTCCAGAGTAACGGGAATTCACCTGACATTTTTTCGAGACTGCTCCGCAGCTGGCACATGGCAGCCAGAGTCTGCTGAATTTCCAGAAGGCCTTGCGGTTCAAGAACCTTACCCCGCGCGGCCATCTTTACCGCTTCTCGAATGTCAAAGGCTCCTCCAATAGAAAAGGAGGGCTCCAGCGATAGGAGACGGCGTGCCTCGGCCGACTGCCTCAGCAGCAGAAAAATCCGTTCGTAATCGTAAAGCGGCTGCAGATTAAGGGCTAATTCGCGGCTGGCGGAAAATGAGGTAAACCCGGCCACTATTTCACATATCTGCCCAAAACCAAGCATTTCCAGGCTTTTG
>CAZIKS010000332.1:0-2853 GCA_964539795.1 uncultured Pirellulales bacterium | reverse complement strand
AGCTCACCACCTTCATGCGGTGGACTTGCGGGGGTTCGATTCCTCCTCCCGCTACCTACCTTGACCATTCCTGATATAATAGATATAACTGAATAACGGGCCAGCGAGCCACCTGTATCTTGAGCCCTCAAGGGCCGGATGGGTGGCTTTTCTTATGGAGGGAACGGTGCCCTTTGGTGAATACCCAGACTTTCAAGCGTGTGTCGAAGCGAATCAGGACAAGCCTAACCCTGAGGCTTTTTGCGCTTGGTTGCACAAGGAAATAACGGGGAGGTGGCCAACTGATATGTCAGCACAAGATGATTACACGAGTGATATGCCAGCCGAGTGCAAAGAGATATTCGACAAAACCGTCAAGGGCTATCTCCGATCTCACAAGGATGCTTCAGACGACGATGCGATGGAATTCGCCAAACGAGCGATTCGTATGGCGGGCTGGACCAAGCGCAATAACAAGTGGAGCCTGATGAAGCATAACGTGGCAATTGTGACCCGCGAAGTCTCTCCGGTACAGGTATTCAAGGCCGGGACCTGGAACGGTGATACCTATACCTCTGAGGACCTTGACCACATGCTGAGTGCCTTCACGGAGCTGAGGGGCTTTGTCGACCCGCCCGTCCAGATCGGCCATACAAGCGACGCTTTCAACATGATGATCGCGGAAAAGCTGGGTGTACCGAAGGAGCTGATAACGGGTGACCAGGGCAAGGGAGCCATGGCGCTGGGGTGGATATCGAAGATGTGGCGCGAGGGTGACGTACTCCTAGCGACTCTGAGCGACGTTCCAGAGCCTCTTGGTTTACTAATAGAGGCTAGGAGCTACAAGCCCGTATCTGTGACTGTCATGTGGGATTATAAGTGGAACGGCAAAACCTATCCGAAGGTCATTAACAGTGTGTCCCTGCTGGGCTTCGAGCGCCAAGCGGTCGGCGAAATAGCGGGCCTTGAGGGAGCTGCGATGTATGTTGAGCTGCTGGATGGCAAGTCAGTAGATCTTGAGGATGCTTTTTCTATGCCTACCGCGGGCGATGTCCACCGGGATTCAGCCATAGGCGAAGATGTGACTGAGGCTGATCTTGAGGCCACATTCGATGTCATGGCGACCGCTGCCGAGGAAGCGATCAGGGGCCGGAAAGGGGCCAAGATATTCAGGGTCATTATGGGCGAGTTGAAAGGAAAGCTAAAGAACTTCTTACCCAAGAAGGAGACCACTTCAATGGAAGAGGTCCGTCAAGTGGTGGATTGGCTGCAAGATAACGGCTGGGAGATCACAGAGCCGGCCAGTCTAAAGGTTGTAGACCAAGCTGTGCATCCACACGGCGATCACATTTGTGTATGCCCTGAGTGCGGGCAAGAAATGACCGTGGCTGAGAGTGTCAAATGTAATACCCAAAAATGCTCTAAATGCCAAGCGCAAATGAGAGCTAAGGATATAGGCGAAAAGAGAGCCACCAAAACAAACGAGGAGGGCGAAATGTCGACAGCTATACTAAAGGCTCTGACCACGATGCTAAGTCTGGCTGAGGATGCAGACGAGGAGACGATCATCACAGCGATCAACGAATTCCAGGAGAAAGCAAAGAGTGGTCCGGCCGAGTACGCTGACCTAACCGAGCAGGTCAAGACGTATAAGGAAAAGACGGACACGCTCACGACAGACCTTGCCGTTGAGACCCGGAAGCGGAAGGTGTCGGAGTACAGCGCTGTTTGCGCACAGTTCACGAACATAGCCGGGACTCCTATGGAGATGGCCGAGCGACTTGTGAGCTTGGAAGAGTGGAAGCCTGAGGATGCTTGGAATGAGCTGCTTCAGTATGACGCTCGAAACAAGGCTCAGGGACAGGTCAAGGAGAATATTGGCACTCCACTGGTGGAGACCGAAGGCGAGCCTCACGAGTTCGTGCTGAAGGTGAAAGCCTATCAGGACGAAAAGGGGTGCTCGCGTCCAGAGGCGATGAACGCAGTATCTAAAATCCACACTGATTTGTGGATTGACTACCGCAAAACCAAGACATCGTTCTAGCCTTGCTTCAAATCGGACTTACGGAGGGAATAGATGCCATATACATTAGCGGCAGAGCAGAATGTAAAATGCCTGACGATGCCCGCCGATGGGGACTTTGACACCGTATCGTACCAGTTCTACATCGGCTGCATCGACGCAACGGACTATACCATCAAGGTCGCCACGGACGCGGACAGCACGACCGAGCCGCCTATCGGGGTTATCTACGACAAGCCCACAGCGAAGTGGCAGCCTTGTCTTCTGGCTTATTCAGGAGTAGCCAGAGTTGAATGTGGCGACACATTCGCTGCTGGCGATGCTATCACCTGCAACGGCTCAGGATTGGCGATCGCGACCACTACAGCGGGTGACAAGTGCATAGGTCGAGCGGTATCGGTAGGAGCCTCAGGCGCTGTCGCCTTCGTACTGCTGGGGCGATTCATGTATGAAGGTTCCTAGCGGGCAATCCTAACACTGGAGGGAATAGATGCCATATACATTAGCGGCAGAGCAAGGGGTCAAGTGTTTTACGATGCCCGCTGACGCTGACCTGACATCGGAGCAATTCCACCTTGTAGCTATTGACCAAAGCGACTATACTGTCGAGCTTGCGGTTACGGCTGACAGTTCAACAGTACCACCGATTGGGGTCCTTTACGATAAGCCCAAAGCGAAGTGGCAACCCTGTCTGGTGGCCTATGAAGGTGTCTGCCGAGTCATGGCTGGGGATACAATCGCTGCGGGTGACGCGATCACCTGCAATGCAGACAGTCATGGAATTGCGACTACTACAGCGGGTGACAAGGTTGTAGGCCGTGCCCTATCAGCAGCCGGTTCGGGGCAAATCT
>CAZIKS010000331.1:0-2864 GCA_964539795.1 uncultured Pirellulales bacterium | reverse complement strand
CCTTAACGGCCTCACAACCTGGGATGGGCTCAGGGGAACCGCAAACGTATTTGACGAACAGTGGCATCATGTCGCCGGCGTCTACGATGGCTCAAGAATATCCGTATATGTAGATGGCAAAGAAGACACTTTCCTCGAAACTACGGGCAGTATCGGCACCAATGACTGGGACGTTTACATCGGTGCCAACGACGAAGACGTGACCGGAGCAACCGGTTACCGCTACTGTGACGGCCTGCTCGACGATGCGCGCGTTTATGACCGTGCTCTCTCGGATGAAGAAATAAAGGAACTGGCCGGTATTGACCCTGCTTTGGCTTGGGACCCGATGCCCACAGATGGTGCAAAAACCGTCGACCCAAATGCAGACCTTGAATGGGCCGCCGGCTCCGATGCTACCTCCCACGATGTCTATTTCGGCACCACTTTCAACGATGTTAACACTGCCACTACTTCAGACGACGAATATATGGGCAGGCAGACAGCTACCACTTATGAACCCGGCACTATGGATGTAAACAGCGATTATTACTGGCGTATCGATGAGGTCAATACCCCTCATCCCGACAGCCCGTGGAAAGGCAATGTCTGGACATTTAAAACCTCCACCGGACTGGCAGATGAATGTACAAACTGGGAAACACTCCATCCCGAATGGATTTTCTGCGATGATTTTGAAGATGAGACTGCTATGGTCAGGGAAGGAAGGTACTTCGCATACGATAATGACGGTGGTGACTGCGTGGTTATGGATAGTGTCGGCGTTAACGGCTCCAGGGGCCTCAGGATTATCTTCCAGGAGGACGAAGTAACTGCAGGCGGTATGAAACTCGGTTTTGGCAGAACTCCCAGCAGTTTTGACCAGGGAATCAGCAATACCGAGGACTTCAACGACGTTTATTACAGGATGTATCTGAAGATGGAAGACGGATGGACAGGAAACCCTGCAAAGCTCTCAAGAGCGACCATTTTCCATTCTAACGACTGGTCGCAGGCGATGATTGCGCATCTCTGGGGCGATGGCGGATATCGCCTACTCGTTGACCCCGTAAGATGCGTCAATTCCAGCAGTCAGGTAATATGCATTGGCTATAACGACTTTGATAATATGACTTGGCTTGGAAGTAAGGCTGGCACTACGCCAATCTTCGACTCAGACCATGATGGCACATGGTATTGTGTGGAAGCCCACATTAAGCTAAATACACCCGGACAGTCTGACGGCGTACAGGAGTTCTGGATTGACGGTGAACTTGAAGCAAGCAAGACCGGCCTCAATTTCATCGAGTCTTACTCCGACTATGGAATAAACATCATCTTGTTTGAGAATTACTGGAATAACGGCTCTCCACAACTGCAGGAGCGTTACTTCGATTCTATCGTTGTTTCAACAGAGCCCATCGGTTCTATGTAATAACTGTGGTTAACTTGCTGGCAAAAGATATATATAAAAGGCTGAAGTAGCTTGTCAGCGAGTCTTAAAGCGTGGCGGCCTAACCTAACGGCCGCCACGTTTATTTTTAGAGTAAAGAACTACGGGTTAAAACCCGTAGTTCTTTACTATTCATAATTACCTCCATCATAGAAAACTATTTGTTAAAAAAACTTGTTATCAAACTGCCAATACTCACAGATAAACCAAAAATACTGACCACAATCAATATCGGATAGATCAAAAAAAGATCAACACGAATGTTGTATTGTTTTACAGTGCAAAACAATTCCCATACTGCAAATAATGCCCATGCGATGGCGGGGATCAAAAGTGGCCGACTCCGGGCAGATGGCAATTTACGACCGAACAAACGTATAACAAAATAACCAAGAAAGAAAATGCATGACACCGCAAAAATTCTTTCCGGCTTCCAGAAAAACCATTCCGTTGGGTTCATGGTTTTGGGTTCCTTTAATCTGACATCTCTAATATTAAACGCCCGGCCGAACAACCAGTACTTCCAGGCCTGCGATAATAGCAAAATCTT
Source organism: uncultured Pirellulales bacterium (assembly GCA_964539795.1). Lineage (GTDB taxonomy): Bacteria > Planctomycetota > Phycisphaerae > Sedimentisphaerales > Anaerobacaceae > CAZTKW01. Next base: position 882 of record CAZIKS010000331.1, on the reverse strand, counting down.
CTCTCAGCCGCAATCGCTGAGCCTTTAATGACCTTATGACTGTAAAAGTGAAGAAAATCCATACAACACTACTGCAACCAAAAACCCAAATAGTTCACAAAACCGCAAATATCACAAAAAATAACAAACGTTTTGAATATCCGATTGCACTCCTGAACGTAGATTATACTTATATCGGATATATTGTGTATTTGCCGGCTTACAGCCGATAGAAATCCCGATTTTTTATTCGCAAATACCTACAGGTTTGCTCGACTCGTCCCCGTGCAGGCAGGTATCCTCGATTCAGGAGGTTGGTGAATCTGCAAGGGCGCTGTTGATTCGCCCGATGGCCTCGTCGATTTGGGCGGTGTCTTTGAAGCCAATCACAATCGCATCGAGCAACCCGCAGCGCATAGCAAATCGTATGGACTTTTCGCGGTCTTCGGGCTTTACGAAATCGCCATCGCCTATGATTTTCATACCAATTACCCCGTGACGGTTTTTGCGCATAATCTTTAGCTGTTCGATTACAGCAGCCACGTGGGATAGGTCGCTCGGGGCATTCCAGCGCTTTACGAGAGTATCAATATTGACCCCCTGCGGATTAACGCGAACGAGATTCACATCGACCCAATCAAGTTCTGCAGCCAGCGATGTTGCCGGGATACTATGGCAGGAGATCCCGTGAGACAGTATTATCTTTTTCTGTTTGGCTTCTTCGAAGGCATCCAACAGGGGCTTGCGCGTCTGGTCCCAGTCTCCATTAACAACACAGTGAACGAGCAGACTGTCGATGTAATCGACCTTCAATTCTCTGCGGTAACGGTCAATCACCTCGAGGGGCTTTTCGGGAACTCCCATCATCTTCGTCTGAATGAAGAGTTTCTCTCTTGGCAGGGG
>CAZIKS010000330.1:0-2913 GCA_964539795.1 uncultured Pirellulales bacterium | reverse complement strand
CAAAGAATATCAATTCTTCAAAAAACTTCAGGGAGAATGCAACATGGTACAGGGCCCCTTTTTACTCGTAATTTTCGTAATCGCTATCTTATTTATCATTCTCATGACAGCAAAAGTAAAAATGAATGCATTTCTGGTTCTCATCCTTGCAGCTTTCGGCGTGGGTCTCCTGTCGGGAGTTGAGCCGCTTATTGTGATACAGACGGTAACCGGAGGGTTTGGCAGCATTCTCGGGTATATCGGGATCGTGATCATAGCCGGAACGATTATCGGCACAGTGCTCGAAAAATCCCATGCAACCCTTACTATGGCGAATACAGTTCTCAACCTTATCGGCAGAACAAAATCAGCTCTGGCAATGTCGATTACCGGGGCGATTGTTTCCATCTCTGTTTTCTGCGACAGCGGTTTTGTCATCCTGTCCTCTCTGAACAAAACACTTTCTAAGAAAGCAAATATTTCCATGACCACCATGGCTATAGCTCTTTCGACCGGACTCCTGGCAACTCATACGTTTGTTCCGCCGACTCCCGGTCCCATAGCTGCAGCAGCAAATCTCGATGCGGATCTGGGTATTGTTATTATATTCGGGCTTTTTGTCTCGGTACCTGCAGTGATTGCAGGGTACCTGTGGGCAAAGTGGGTCGGTGCCAGGTATTACATGGAAGCCGATATTGACCTGAACGAAGTGAACGAGGAGAAGAATCTGCCAAAAGTCTTCGACTCATTTGCACCCATTGTTATCCCGATTCTATTGATCTCACTTAGGTCAATCGCCGATTTTCCAAACCATCCTTTCGGTGATGGGAAAATCAAGCTGTTTTTCGACTTTTTCGGCGATCCAACAGTAGCCCTGCTGATCGGCGTTTTTTTAGCTTTCCGACTGATACCCGCCTGGAATGAAACGTACCTCAATGGATGGGTCAGAGAAGGACTCAGGAACGCCGCCACAATTATCATGATAACCGGAGCTGGTGGAGCTTTCGGCACCATGCTTAAAGCCACTCCCATCGGCGACTACCTGTGTGCCTCACTGTCCCAGTATCATTTAGGTATTTTTCTTCCGTTTGTTATCGCCGCCGCATTGAAAACCGCACAGGGATCAGCGACAGTATCACTGATTACTACTTCGGCACTGTTCAGTCCGATGCTTACGGATCTGGGACTTGATTCGGAGCTTGCCAGAGTACTGACCGTAATGGCCATAGGGTCGGGTTCTTTGATAGTTTCACATGCTAATGACAGCTATTTCTGGGTGGTCTCACAGTTTTCCGGTATGGACGTACCTACAACGTATAAGACACAATCCATGGCAACCATTATCCAGGGAATAACGGCGATGGTTTTTGTCTTTATCCTTTCATTGATTTTTATTTGAAGAGACTTCCTGCAATTAGTTCACAGCATTCCGGGGAGGTTATCAAGGAAGCACCCGGCAGCATGACTGTGTGCCTTTGGTGTGTAAATCAATAAGTTCCTTTTTGTCGTAAAAAAGCCGCATGAGGAGTACCGTTATGTGAGAAAGAGACGGTCAAATATTTCCGGATGCATGCAGTTGAACGGATTATCGGTATTCCCCTTTAACCCTCGTCGTTATTTCGGTTGAGCGAACGAATTTCTGCACCCGATTGATGAAAGCTTCGCCCAAGTAGATATCACCCCGTGAATCAAGAGCGATACCGTGAACCACGTTCAAATTCCCGGGTTTTTCTTCGCCAATATGACATGTGGGAAAACCCCAGATTTGCTCAATCTTTCCGTCAGTATTAAACTTCATGATAAATTGATCTTTCAGATCTTTGCCTCCGGTAATTGCACGGTAGTTTTCCAACCGTATCGGTGAGGTGCCGCATACCCATATTTCATCTGATTCGCTTATCCAGAGGCCCCAGGGAAGTACCAGATCACGCCATATGTCGAGAAGCTTGGCGTTATAATCGAATACCTGAATCCGCACATTTCCGCGGTCTGCTACATAAAGACGACCATGTGAATCATGGATTATAGCGTGCGGGTCTATGAACTCACCCGGAGCAGTGCCCTCTCTTCCCCAGGTTTTAATGAACTTCCCCTGTGCGGTGTAATGAACAACACGTCTGTTCCCATACCCGTCAGTGATAAAAACACCGTCCGGAGTAATCGTCATATCGGTGGGACGGTTAAAGTGAGCTTCGTCCTCGCCGGGTGTATCAGGAGTTCCGATCGTTAAAAGAACATCACCTTTCATGGTGCATTTCTGCACGACATGACGATTAGTATTAGCAAACCAGACATTTCCATCGTAGTCGAATTTAAAATAGTGAAGATTTGGTGGACTTTCTCGATTCCTGAAAAGTGAAGCGCTCGTTTCCGATTCGTTGAACATCGACGGGCTTTCCCATGCTGTTATAAAATTCCCGTTAACATCATATACCTGAATTGCCGGGAAAGACCGGCTTGATATCCAGACACGGTCCTGTCTATCGACCATAACGGCGGGGATACCACCCCAGGAAATCGAAGCAGGTTTTAGCGGCCAGGAGGGATCAACATCATATCTGGTTACAGGCGACGCAGATGCTGAAAAGGACTGCTCATTCAGTGATGCTGCCGAAGCATCAGGAGCAGTTGTAGGAACAAGAGTGGAGAGTGCTGAAATGCCTGCCAGTTTCTGGCTGCTTCCCACCAGAAAATCACGTCGCGAGTGTCTTTTTTCTTTTTTTTTCATTGTTAACGTATAATATTTCTGTCGTTGCCAGAGACATAAAACCGGGAATGAAATAAGACGGGTATTCCTTTTCCATTTCTTCTTTCAGTAGCTTTTCTCATATAATATATCATTTCATTATTATACCGGTATTTTGCGGTTCAATCTTTTTTAATATCAATGAAGCTGTAGTATCTCATCTACTGTAATCGAAATCTCCCATATCA
>CAZIKS010000329.1:0-2914 GCA_964539795.1 uncultured Pirellulales bacterium | reverse complement strand
CGTGATGTGGGGAAAATCTCGCGAGCGCTCCGCAAGGCCAGAGAGAAATGGCTAGCGGAGTTTTTTGCCACAAAAAAGTATACATAATTGTGTCAAAAGTGTGTGCCTCGAGGAGAAATAGATAGGTTAAGTATGTGAAAGATTTGTAGAAATGAGGGTGAAAAAAATACCTCGAGGAGATTTTGTCAGTGAACTAGGAGATAATTACTAGGAGATAATTACTCGGATGTTGTAATAGTTTTAGGTTTGAAGAAAAGTTTGAAGGGGCGGATAAGGGGAATTGTATTTATTTTAGTATTGGAGAGGATTTGGAGATGGGTGTGAGTGGGAGTGGTAAGGAGGATGATGGTTGTGTTTAGGCAGATGATGGTAAGAGTAGTGGAATAGGGGGAAGTTTCATAGATCTGCCATGAACGGGGTTTTGCTTTGATTGTTGTGATGAGGTTTTCCATAAATTGGAGGATAGCACCAAGAGAATGCTTTTGTGTGTCGGTACCGTCTATGGAAAATTTATGGAGGATCATAATTTAATAAGATACTGTCTAAAGATGGTAAAATGCAAGTTAAAAGATTGAGGTTAAGGAATTATTTTGTTAATTCCTATTTATATCACATTCTAGTACTTCTATCGCTCTATCCAATATCTCTGCTCTCTTAGCCTGGTCTTCATTCATCTGGTCATATAATATGTTTGGAGGACTGGCTATCCACTTAGTATCACAATTTGCCCGGTGAGTCCTGAGGATTCTAAGTGGATATTCTTCATCAGGTGTAGCATCGATCCAGATAATGGGTTCGTTCGTTAGTTTTGGGAGTTTGTGGTGCATGGTTCGTTTTTCCTTCTATTAAATTAATTTTTTCAGGCGAAACTGGCAAAGTTAACCAAAATTCAGGTGGTCTAACTTCTATTATAGTATCAATACCACCGCTACTACCATTAATATCCCACATACGTCCATCAGGTAAATCGTCACGTTTTATCCAATAACCAATTGTAAAATTTCTTTGTTTATCCCAACAAAGAACCTGCTGAAATGCAGAGGGAAGCTCTTTTTTAACTTTTCGCCAAATAATCATAACATTTATAGCCTATTACGTTGCACACTTTATAGCTTATCCGCCGAAAAAATGAAGTTAAACTATAGAATGTAATAAATACACCTTTGTATTTATAAATACATAGTACAGCAAAAGATTAAAGGTCTCTTATTTTCTCCAAATGCACAATTGCCTTTTTCCCTTTAGAATTTATGGAGCCTACTTTATATAATCTATTCTTAACATTAAGCTCCATCCCAGGCTTAAGATTAAAGACATGGACCTCTTTGACATCTTTTCTTGCTAAAGCTTTTTCTAGTTTCTTGGGACTGAATAATTCTGGTGCTTCTAAACTACCATCCATTTTTTCTACTTGCATCTTGTCCTCCTGTTAAACGTTTAGCTCTCTTCTTTGCTTCTTTTATAGCCTTTCTCTCTTTATTTTTTTCTCTTCGCCCTTCACGTCTGTATCGGGCACACTTCACCTCATTCCGGCCATACTTGCGGGTACCACCTTTTGATTTTGAGCTTTTTGCTCCCATGACACTTCTCCTATTTATAGGTTACTATAGCGTCATGAGTGCCTCCTTTCACATAAAGTAGCTCTATTTAAATAACAAAAATTACTCATCAAACAGATATCCAAACAAATCGACTTTTGCATCTGCATCGAGCACCGCGCCTGTTACCGGTATAATACCGAATACATCTCCAGCATCGAAGATTGTATATGTAATATTATCACTGGAAATTACTCTACCATGAGAGGAGAGAGTAAGGTCTGCTAAGTTCACTGCATTCAGCCATGTATTAGCTCCTGCACCGTCACCAAAATCGACATCTGTAGCACCTGCTAGGGATGCTGTTGGTTCTTTAATTACGACAAAAACTACAATCATCTTTTTCCCTGCTGGGACTGTGTAAATATCTGATTTACCGTCACCATTCTGCAAGTGGACATCAACATTTCTGGCCAGGGCCATTATTCCGCCTTCTTTTGCGTCCATGGTATATTACCTCCTGTTTATTACAAGAAAAGATTTTCCTCAATCCATTCTCTCGTTTTTTCTCCAAGTTGCATTTTATATTTATTTTTATCATACCAGGCTATTGTGTCTGGTGTACCTTGAGCTTTGCCGGCCCCACGCCAATCGGCTAACATTTCTTTCCGATATTTAAGAGGCATTTCAAAGATTTTTATACTGCCATCATCCATCGGTAAAAGCCAGTATTGCCAGTGATGTGCATTCCTTTTTTGATGAAGCAACCACGCAAAATTAAACTTATCATTCTCAGTATTACCAGCTTGGTAATAGCCGGTTTTGTCCCTACCTTTTTGGATATTTGTGCCGTTAGAATAAAAATGCCTTGCATAAGGTATGAATTCACTTGGTCTGAATTTACTCCAATCGTGGATAAGGCTAAGCCACGGAACCTTTAATTTACAGCACTCAAGGAAAACAAAATACTTATGGCGTGCGAGGTATAAAAAATATTTACCGTACATTATCCTCCCTCCAACACCATCACATCTCCATCAAGCACCATTACCTCACCATCTAAAGTCATAATCAAATCAGGATCCAAAACGTTATTTATGTAGTCTTGGATCTCCTGAAAATTGGCTTGTGCGAGCCCGTTCTGGCCCGACACGCCATAATCTATGTTTTCGAGTACTATGGGGTCCATTTGTTACTTATCTCCTCTTGTAGGGGTTATTTTGTCAGACTATATCAGTTATTTGTCAGATAGTAACAGTTTATGATTTTTTCTGCAAGATTTATTTAATCTGGTATTTTACGCCAGGTTACTGTCTTAATCGTTCCTGTACCACCACAATGTTTGCACTGTTCAACTTCTGTTGTTCTGTACCCAC
>CAZIKS010000328.1:0-2928 GCA_964539795.1 uncultured Pirellulales bacterium | reverse complement strand
GTTAAAAGTTATAATTTATTAGATATTCTTAGTAAGAATATTCGAACGGATATGATTTTAACTGATATTGAAAATCTGATTAATTTAGCTTCTGATTTAGATATAGAAAATATAAAAAAGAAGGTTTTTGACATTAACTCAGAAGGATTGCTTTACCATACTTTTATTGATGACGAATATGTCTTGTTGCCAGTAGGGGATAATTTTAAACAAATTCAGGAGGCCTGTCAGAATATTTTTAATTAATGTTATCTATTATTATTACTCATCATCGGACACCAGTCCTCCTAAAACTTTGTCTAAAGTCGATTAAAGAAAACATCGGCCAGATTGAACATGAGATAATCATTGCCGATAGTCAGGCCGAGCCAGAAACTCAAGATTTAATTAAAGAAAAATTTCCTTTAGTTAAATTTGTCTCTTTTCCTAATAACGTTGGTTATGCTAAAATTGTTAATAAAGGCATTGAGTCGTCTCAGGGAGAGTATCTTCTTATTCTTAATGCTGATATTATTGTTCTAAAAGAATCGATTAATCGCTTACTTGAATTTATTCAGGGTCATCCTCAAGTTGGTTTGGTCGGCCCTCAATTACTGACCTTTAGTAATGTTGTTCAGGATTCCTGTTTTTGTTTTCCTAATATTGGAGCGATTATAGCTAGACGGACATTTTTAGGAAAATTAAATTGGGGCAAGAAAAAAATAAATCATTTTTTAATGAAAGAAGAAGATTTTTCTTCTCTAAAAAGAGTAGATTGGCTGCAAGGGTCAGCCATGCTTGTTCGAAAAGAAGCTATAAAAAAAGTTGGATTACTGGATGAAAGATTCTTTATGTACTTAGAAGATGCTGACTGGTGCCGTCGTTTTTGGCAAAATGGCTATGAGGTAGTTTATTTGCCAACGGCTCAAATGGCTCATTATTATTATCGGACTAGTAAAAAATGGGGCGGTTTTTTAGATATTTTTCTCAATAAATACACTCGGCTTCATTTAATCAGCGCAATAAAGTATTTTTGGAAATGGCGATGAAAAAATATATTCTCATTCCAGTTTGGATTATTCTTTTGATTGTTGTTTTTGGTTTTGGTTTTTTTGTTGGCAAAACTAGTCAACCTTCTATTGAGAAAGTTGAGGGGTTAGCTAATAAAGAATTAGGTCAACCGACAACGGTTGATTTTAGTTTATTCTGGGATGCTTGGCATATTATAGAAAAAAAATATGTTGACCGGCTTCAATTAGACCGTCAAGAAATGATTTATGGAGCAGTGACCGGTCTGCTTAAATCATTAGATGATCCTTATTCTGTTTTTATGGAGCCAAAGGAAAGCAAGAAGTTTATTGATGATATGGGCGGCAGTTTTGAAGGAATTGGCGCTGAAATTGGCATTAGAAAAGGAATTTTAACGATTATCGCTCCCTTAGAAGGCATGCCGGCTCAAAAAGCTGGCTTAAAGACAGGTGATAAAGTTCTTAAAATAGATGATACTTTAACAGCTGATTTATCTCTTGACGAAGCGGTCAATTTAATTAGGGGACCCAAAGAAACAGAAGTTGTTTTGCTGATTACCCGCGAGGAATGGGATGAGGTCAAGGAAATAAAAATTACCCGAGGGACAATTAAAATTCCTATTATTAAATGGGAAATTAAAGATGATAATATTGCCTATATTCAATTTTATCACTTTACTGAAAACTCGGCTGGCGAATTCAGGAAGATAGTCAGAGAAGCTCTTGAATCTCAAGCCAAAGGAATTATTTTAGATGTCCGTAATAATCCAGGTGGTTATTTAGAAGTGGCTGTTGACATAGCCAGTTGGTTTTTACCTAGAGGCGAGGTGGTAGTTATTGAAGATTTCGGCAATGGAAAAGAGAATAAATATCGAAGTAAAGGATACGGAGATTTAGAAGATTTACCAACAATTGTTTTAATTAATCAGGGTTCAGCTTCTGCTTCAGAGATTTTAGCTGGCGCCCTGCGCGATATTAAAGGCATTAAGATTGTCGGTCAAAAAAGTTTTGGCAAGGGTTCAGTTCAACAATTAGAAAAACTTAAAGATGGCTCCAGTGTTAAAGTCACTGTGGCCAAATGGCTAACTCCTTCAGGGCTTAGTATTAGAGAAGAAGGAATAACTCCTGATATAGAAGTAGAAATAACTTCAGAAGATATTGATGAAATGCGCGACCCTCAATTAAATAAGGCCTTAGAATTATTTTATGAAAAATAAACTGAGAGATAATTACCTAACTGTTCTCAAATCAAATCAAAAAGCAACAAAGAAATTTCGTTATACGACGCCCTCTTCCTCTGTTTATCCCTATCAATGGCTTTGGGACAGCTGTTTTCAGGCCATTATTTATACTCATTTTGACATAAACTATGCCAAAGACGAAATTAGAGCACTTTTGGACGGCCAGTGGGAAAATGGAATGCTGCCCCACATGATTTATTGGTCAAAAACCAAAAAACATAATATAGATTGGGGAGTAAAAGGCAATACTTCTTCTATTAGCCAGCCACCAATGATAGCTTATGCTGTAGAAGCTATTTTCAAAAAAGACAAAGACATTAATTTTATAAAAGAAGTTTTAGATAGATTAGACAAATTCTATCAATGGCTTAGTCGAGAAAGGTCATCTCCTTATCTTTTATCAATTATCCATCCTTGGGAATCTGGAGAAGATAATTTTGTCGCTTGGGATGAAATATATGGGCTGGATAATCCATCTAGAAAAGAATTGATGAAAATAAAGCTAAAGCTGGTTGATGATTATAATAAATTAAATCATAATACTAAGAAATTTTTAAAGACCAACAAATTTAATCTTCAATGCCTTTTATTCAATGCTGTCTATTTAAGAAATCTTAATTCAATGCTTTTTCTTTGCCAATTGGTTAATTCTAAACATTTTCAATATTATAAAAAAATTA
>CAZIKS010000327.1:0-2960 GCA_964539795.1 uncultured Pirellulales bacterium | reverse complement strand
CGAAGTATAGACCCCATAGGAGGACAGTAATAAATCATGTACTATATTTTCAGTCAACAGTCACGGCCCCATCTATGGATATATCATATGCTTGCTTAAAATCTGTGGTACCACCGAACTTGAGTATGTAATCCTCTAGACTGTATGCTCCACCTCCAGCAGTAACTGCCTCAATTTGGGCAGATGTTTGAACCGCATAATAAGAATCGTCCAGATGAGTCTCTTTTGCGTCTATCATCATACACTGCACAACCAACTGGACATTGTGGTGCTCTGTATCTTTTGTCTCTTCCTCTCCTTCACTCATGAACTTCATAATGTTAGGTATAGCAACACTCGCCAGAACACCAAGAAGTGCAATCACCACCAGTAATTCAATCAGGGTAAATCCTGGAGAAGACTTATAGCCAACTAATATGATCCCAGCCAGCTTCTTGAACAATTTGTTCTCCTTAGAGTAACCCTAGCAACCTCAAAAAACGTAAAACCGACCAGATGTAGGTCGGTTTCACTACTAGCTACCCACCACTCAAGTGACCATTTACAAGTGGTGGTTCAGAGCTCCCTACTATACAAATTCTATTTGTTATTCTACTTAGTTAGTTTCTCAGCTACTGGCTTTAGAGGATAGCGCTGTGCCAAAACAATAATCGCAGCACCTAGAATTGAGAGTGCTATTCCCATGATAAACGATGTAGTCATAACTGTATTAGTAAGTAGCATACTAATGCCTATAGCAATTATTGCGCCACTTATAATTCTTGCAGCGGTAGCGTTAATCCTCAAAGTGGTTCTATTTGTTCCCATCTCTAGAAATCCTTTCGTCCTGCCTCCTTCACTAGTCTCATAGCTACGCCACCATTTTAAGCCCCTAAGATGATTAAATCAATCCCCCAACAGTACTATGGAAAGTAGAATCTAGGGTGATTTTGTTATTGGTATTTGAGGGATGATATTGCGTTTTTGTGGTAGGGGAGGGCATTGAATCTTGACAAAGCTGGCTGTGGGTAACAGGGAAGGAGTTTGACTAATTAATGATAGCGATGTTGGATTCGAAAAGAATCAAGAACGGACTACATGAATTCAACTTGGATGATCCATATTACTTACTGTTGTTAAGCGCACGAAGCTTTCCTGATTGCTCAACTATGACGTTACATCCTTCAAGAACGGATGGAATCTGCCGCAACGTCTCAGGTTCCTTCTTCAAAACAAACACCTTGATACATGGCTTACCATCGCATTCACCTTCAGCAATACCAGCAACACCGTGAATTGAAAGTAATTTGCTAGCATTTTCTTCCAGTACGGTTCCTACAGCCTTTCTACCCATTGTATTAGTAATCCCTTATGATTTAAACTTGGTAATCAAAGTCTAATGCATGAAAGCGTGCAAAAGAAGATAAAACTCTTTCCCGCGCGAATGGAATTAGTAAACCTAACTGATAACTATTACTTTCCGTCAACCACTACTCCAAGGGCATCAAGCACTCTATCGATTTTATTCGCCAGTGTCACATTTTCACCACCAGCGAATAATAAGCCAATGGGATTACAATCCTCGTCATTAGTCACTATCAAAGATCCCGAATCACCTCTATCGCTAAAGCCAGTCGTTTCGATAACAATTTGATCCGCAAATAGTGCATAACCTAAGTCGTATTCTACCCAATACACACCATTGACTCCTGAAACAAAACCCTCCGTATTACCTGTCGTCCGACCAAATTTCTGTACTGCCATACCAATGTAAGCTTCGACTGTAGTACTGTTTGGAGTCCCATATCCGCTTGGGGGTGTCGCTCTGCCGAGATATTCAGTGCTCGTCGATGCAATAGCGGCATCAACATAATTGGTAGGTGACAGCGAAGGAAAAGGATAAGTCCCCCATTTGATCATAACGAACTTAGACAATCTCCCTAAATAATTATCAGGATCATAAACACAGGTGGTATCATATGGACCAGGTTGTGTTACTATCTCACGCTTTACTGCCATATTTTCGCGGGCATAAACGTGGTTATTACTTAGAGCAAATACTTTATTTCTAGACCGCACCCGTGCACCAATAGTTCCAGCGGCGCATTCGTTACTGTTACCTGTAGATATACCAATAGGGACAGGTCTAGGCCACATATCCGTTGGATCAGGTTCCTCAACGGGACCAACAGTTATAGTAATGGAATCATCTCCCGTCTTACCACCAGTGTCAGTTACTTCTACAGTTATAGTATGAGAGCCGTCAGTTAGTGTGCTATCGAAGGAACCACCGTCTCCAATTGGACCATCTCTACTCGAGAACCACGCCAATTCGTCAGTTAAGTCTCCATCCTCCTTATCACTTGCTGTTCCTGTAAATGTTACTTGTACCCCAGATGGGAATAGAGCGCCATCTTCTGGACTGATAATTTCAACTTGTGGTGAGCGATTCTTGGGATCCTTCCCCGCGGGTGGGCCTTTAAGTGCAACCATCTTGCCAGTTACGTTTACTTCCACTAGGATACCGTCTAGGAATTTGGGAAGCCCAGTGACTCCCTCACTCTCTGTGTATATCTTAACAACAGCTGCCCCATCCTTCGTTAAGCCTACAGCAGTACCTACAACCCCAGGGGTTTTCAATAGTTGGGGATTGTGTGCCTCTTGGGCAGCGATAGCTTTCTCCAAGCCAGGTGGTTCATCCGGTGGGGCAGCATAAACTGTAGTCGCTGTCAGGGCAACCACAACAGCTACTATTGCGAATAATAGGAATTTACGCATCTTAAACCTCCTCGAAAGCAACATATAGGATTCGCTTGTAGATGTCAAACATTAACCTTAGTTCTAATTGTAGCATATTGAACGTACAATTTAATCCACTAATTGGGGTATTTATGATTAGGTTATAGGGCACAGGCTCGCACCACGCCTCACCAGGCGAGAAATGGGGCTTGCCGGGGACTCCGCGAGGCGTATGGCACTCG
>CAZIKS010000326.1:0-2964 GCA_964539795.1 uncultured Pirellulales bacterium | reverse complement strand
ACTGGAAATTGACCATCACAGTGGAGTGCCGATTTACCGCCAGGTAATTGAGCAAATACGTCAGCAAATAATGGCCGGTCAACTTAGTGAAGGCGAGCAACTTATGTCGGTGCGTGAGCTGGCCTGGCAACTGCGGGTCAACCCTATGACAATCAGCAAGGCATACTCGCTGCTTGAGATTGAGGGGCTGGCTGAGAAGCGTCGCGGTATTGGATTGTTTGTAGCCAGGCTGCGAAAGGATAAGAAGGCACAAACCAAAGCCAAAATGTTAGAAGAAATTCTGAGAAAGGCGGCGGTGATGGCAGTGCAGTTTGATATACCCCAAGAAAAAGTCGTAGAAATGTTAGCTAAGCTTTATCGAAAATATGATTCGAGAGCGAGGAGTTACTCTAATGAATAGCGAAAGTCCAATAGTGCAGATGCACAACATCTGCAAACGATTCGGAGAGATAAAAGCCCTTGACGAGGTTGGCCTGGAGATTTTCCCGGGCAGTATCATAGGCCTGCTGGGAGCCAACGGGGCAGGCAAAAGTACATTGCTTCGACACATCATAGGACTGTACCTTGCAGATGAAGGACAGTGTATCACATTCGGCTGCAACGCAGCAAAGCTCGGGTCGAGGGAACTTGGGCGGATCGGGTATGTTCATCAGGAAGGTGAGCTTCTTGAATGGATGACAGTAAAGCAGCTCATCTGTTATGTCAGCACATACTATCCGAACTGGAACCGCCAGCTCGAAGAAAAGTACATCGAAGATTACGAGATTTCAACCAAGGCAGGGGTCGGGTCCCTATCGCCGGGGCAGAGGCAGAAGCTGGCGATACTTTTAGCAATAGGCTTTGAACCGGAGTTATTGATACTGGATGAACCGGCATCAACCCTGGACCCAATAGCACGTTCGCAGTTCCTGGATTTGCTTCTGCAGATTATACAGGATGAAAATCGCACGATTATCATTTCATCGCACATCCTAAGTGATGTGGAGAAGGTTATTGACCATACGGTGATAATGAAACAAGGACGTATCCTGTTAGATTGCGGCTTTGACCAGTTGCGTGAGCGATTCAGCCGGTTACGCCTTAGCGCTTTGAGTGGGGTGCTGCCGGCCGAGCTGCCGTTCGCAAACGTGGTACAGTGCCAGCGAAGCAACGGACAGGCGATACTTACTGTGCAGGATTCTTCAGAAGAACAAATTGAGGAAGCTGCGCAAGGATTAAAATGTAAAGTCGAGATACAAACATTGACGCTGGAAGATATCTACAAGATTGTTGTTAGTTAAAAGACCGGCGAAATATATGGGTAAACGGAGCAGAAAGAAAATGGGTATTTTGACCGTTAATTTGAAGCATCTTTATCAACGTCGGGGGCTTTGGCTGGCTTATGTGTTTTTGGGATTCCTTGTGTTTGCAAGTATCGCAGAAGCGCTGGATAAAAGAGCAGGAAGAGGGGACTTCATAATCCCTGTGATGGGTGCGTTATTTGTTGGGTTTTTGGTAGCGGTACTGCAAATAGAGGTCCTGAACAAACCTTTTTCTTATTGTCTGCCTGGTCACCGGAAAGTGCCGAGGAAATTCATATTTTCCACAGGGGTAGCAATTAACCTTACGGCTTCACTTATCTTTCTTCTGTACCCCTTCTTATATTTGTATTGGCCGCACCGAATTGCAGTGATTTGCTCGGCCTTTTTTGCGGGTCTGGTTTTTTATTGGCTTGGCGTGCTGTTTGCTTTTGGCGTCAGGAACTCTTGGGCCTGGATAGGATTTTTGCCGTTGTTTATTGTTGGAGGAGGATTCTTTGGCCTGCATATAATTATAGAGCGCGCCATAGTTGAAAACCCTATTGGGATTACTCTATTGGGGGCTTTCAGCACTATTGCAGCGTGGCTTTGGCTGGGTAATGTGGGTCTGGCGCGACGATACTGTGGTGTGCCATGGGTAGGTTTTTTTGACGCCTGGAATCGGGATAAACTGCGAAAATACAAACAAATCCGAGCAAATATCAAATGGGACAAATTGAAAAAGCATCCGAAACCGTGGGTAGAGAGATTTTTTCTGGGCAGAATGAACAAATGCGATTACCTGGGTACGGGTCGGTATGTATGGGGCGGGTTGTACACGACATTTGGGCTGTTGCTATCACAGTGGCAAGGCAACATAATTTTTGTTTTGTTTATGGTGTTTTTTTTAGGTTACATGGAACGTATGTGGTTTCTTATGCTTTTTCCTTTGATAGGAATCGCAGGATATATACACTCACCGGTTTACTCGAGCATGCTTTTCTCAGGCGGGCGAAGGGAAAGGTTCGCCACGGTAATAACGTTGGCTGCTACAACTGCAGTACTGGGTGGTGTGCTGTTTATAATCCTGGCGGCTTTGTCTGTGCCATTAGCGGTAATTATCCCCGATATTATAGTGCGAGGTATCACCATCGCTTTTCACACCATTACCATAAAGCTTTTTTATGCTCCTTTGGTATTTGTCCCGTTTGCTTTCACTATCAACTTGATTTTCTATAGAAAGCCAATTTTTATAATATTGTCAGTTATGCTGCTGTTCATGCTGTTATTTTTCTTCTCAGCAATCGTCTGGCTCAATCAGTTGAGTACAATAATAAATCCGGTCTCCGTTTTAAGTGCGCTGGTATTGAGTTGGGGTATCTTTGTGCTGGTTTTGCGTTATATCTGTACGAGGCGGTGCCTGGTCGGCCAGGGTCGTACATATTGATTTGGCAGGGGGTTTAGAGATATTCGACATCGAGCGTATGCGGCAGTTTTTCAAGGGGACAGCCGGTGCATTTGGCTTTTGGTTTGCAGAATTCTTTACCCACTTTTACCAGCAATGCGTGGTACTCATTGAAAAGCTGAGTATCGGCCGGCAGAGACGACTCGAACAATTCTCGTAACTGCTCATAATCAGCGTCCGGCCCGATTAATCCGTGCCGGAAAACAATTCGAGCGGTATAGG
>CAZIKS010000325.1:2005-2968 GCA_964539795.1 uncultured Pirellulales bacterium | reverse complement strand
TCGAGGAGGCCAAAATCTCGCTGGAGGATATGCTGAGGGAAGGGAAGATCGGCCCTGAGACAGCCACCAAGGTGAAGGTGTCCCTGGACGAGACAAGGGTATTCCTAGACAACTTCAGGTGACAACGGACCTCATCACGCGACCTTATTTTGTATTTCACCATCTGTTATTGGTATATCAATCAGTGGTTTCTCTAAATTTGGGAAGCCTAGTTTATCAATTGAAGAATTAATTGCTTTTTCTACCAGATTAATTGAAATTTGGACAGGTTGTAGAAATTGTGGAGGGTCCTCTAATTGAGGTAGTCTGTGATATCGATGTAAAGGATTCACACAATATGTTAGATTGGTATTCTTTATGCTTGTCCAAGTTCCGTGTATGTCACTACTTGTTGGATCATATATTATTCGATATATTTCCATTAGATTACATGTTTTAGCCATATCCCTTGCAGAAACATCTTTCCAATCACCAAGGTTGATATCTATCAACGCAGGGGAGAAACCACCTCCGAGATTCGAAGCAAGTTGATCGATCGATTCACCCGTAGCAGTCCCTGTTCCTGGATGAGTGTCCTGTAAATGTAGTAACAATAATTTCTCTTTTCCTTTTCCATAGTCTATAAATGATTGAAAGAGTTGGTTATCATTCTTCTCAATTAAATAACAGTAAGTTATTGTTGTATCAGAAAGGCATCGCAGCAAAATTCTGCTCAGGTCATAGGACCAAAGGAGAGAATTAGTGAGAATCAAAGAAGTTAAGCGGATTATTCTTGAAAATAATCCTAGTACTATCTCATCTGTCTCTGGTGAGTATAAATCGATAACATATGAAGCTACAACGCGATTCATGTATTCGTTTATGATATTTGTGTTATTTTCACATATTTTGTAGATATTATCGAGCCATTTTTCATCGATTTTTTTTTCCATGAATATCTTGTTATCATCCAGGTTTTCACAT
>CAZIKS010000325.1:0-1995 GCA_964539795.1 uncultured Pirellulales bacterium | reverse complement strand
ACGGCCAAATGATTCACAATATGCTCTATCCTCATCAGTTAGACCATGTGGATATTTTGGTAACATTTCAATGATGTCAAGCGATTTAGGTAGACAGATCTTTTTTAATTCAAAAAGTCGACGTAGGGGAATCATTCTCAAATATCCTGTATACGAATCTTTACCAGGGTAAATTTGTTCCACAGTTGTTTTCAAGCTTAAGATAGATGCCGCATCATTGAAAGCCTCTCCAGACGTCCATTCTTCTGGTAAAAGCCATGTGGCTGGTGATTCAGGATATAGCCTGATTATATCTCCAAAAGGTTCAGCAAAGGCAGTAATTATTAATTGTTCATGTTCTACCAGTATCCCTTTTTTATGATCTTCAGGTATTCTTCCGAAATCAGATATTAAACCTAGGAATGAAGGGGAGGCTTCCGTATACGATCCGATGACGTTAATTAATTTTGAATATAATTCAAGGAATACTCTCTCGTTATAGGATTTACGAAGATATTCAATCCAAAGAAATTCAGGTAGAAGATCTCTAGGCCAATTGATCTGACTTATTGGCAGCTTGTTAAGTGGTGCAATTAGTTTTTTTTTCTCACTTGCATGTTTATCAATTCCTGAATATGACAAAATAATTCACCGTATCCGTTGTATGAGGTTAGTTTTATTGCATATTTAAATTTATTAAAATGTATCAAATAATGTATCTGGTGTTTATTCTAGTATTATTAAAACAAAAGATTTATCCATACCCTAAATCATTTGTTATATCGCCAAATGGTTCGAAAATTGACAGAGACCGACGTTGGAGAGATCGTAAAACTTCGTGGTCTTGGATACTCGCAGAAAGAGATCGCAGTACGACTAGGTGTCTCTCCAGCAACCATTAGTTACCAGTTGAATAGAATCAATGAGATAGCGAAACGAGATGGTGATGATAACACATTGTTAGCCTTTCTCTTCGGAGCAGGACTTACGCTTCTCGTTGCGAGTATCCTAAAATCAGATGGCAAAAATAAAAAGAAGTAAAAGGAGGTGAGAGATTTGGTCGAGAGAAAAGGGGTGATAAACCTCCGAGACGCCGATTACGGCGACCGCTTAACCCTTAGTGATATAGAGATCCAAGATGAAATCGTACAAAGGGCCCAAGAAAAGGCTCCAAATACTGTTACGCTTGGCTTCTTAGGGTTGATCGGTGGCGCAATCTTAGGCGGTGCAAAAGGAGCAGTAACTTGTGGTATACTCGGTTGTCTTGCGGGTTTTTTCCTTGATGAAGAATTACAGTCTACATAAAACAACAGGGAAGCTCTGCTTTAGACTACCTTTTTTTTATTCATACTATATTTCTAATTAAGTCATTTTTAATTTTCTCAAGTAGATGAGGGCAGCGATCTTGGCGCAGTCGACGATCTCGTCGATGGACGCCGACTCGTCCTGCTTGTGGCCGTTGGAGTAGGGTCCTCCGACGCCGAGGTTGAAGCAGGGCATACTCCCCTCGTTGACTTGATAGTTCATGTCTGTGCTCGCGAGGGTCCCCGTGAAGGGCAGAGTCCTCCCGGTGACCTCCCTGACGATGTCCCGGGCCTCCAGCACGTACGGGTCCTCAGGCGAGACCACGTAGCCCTCCCGGCTGTTGATGACCTCCACCTCGTAGACCAGATCGGGGTCACCCGCCTTCACGCCCTCGATCACGCCGATGAACTCCTCCCTCACGTCGCCGAAGGTCTCCCCGGGTATCATGCCCCTCAGCACCTCCTCCTCGCAGAGGTCTGGCACCGTCGCCCCCTGGACGCCCCCCTTGATGGTCCCGATGTTGAGCATCGCCGTCATCTTCGTGATCCCGCGTTCCTTCAGCGCGGAGCCGAGCTCGATCCCCGGGACCTCCTTCTGCCTCTTCAGCAGGACCTCCCTCCAGTAGTCGGTGAGGGCCACGTTGATCTTGGACATCTTCTCGATGGCGTTGACCCCGAGGATGGGCACCTGACCGTGGAAGGAGACCCCCCT
>CAZIKS010000324.1:0-2973 GCA_964539795.1 uncultured Pirellulales bacterium | reverse complement strand
AGCGGCAAACTCGGCCGCCGCCGGGTCTTTATTCTTTCACCACAATACTATGGTTGAAACCCGTAGTAATTTCACTTGAGAGAGCGGTATTTTAACTGCCTTTCCTAAATCAACAAACGCCCAATATTGCGGCGGACCAATACAGCCGCAGGTATTAAAAAACTATTAAAAAAACCACCTTTTCTTCGAAGCTTTTTTCTGAAAAAAGATTGTGAAGAACTGAGTTTTGGTGTAAACTACCGTGAAGTTTTGGAGGCGTATGAATTTAACCTTTTTGGCGTTTTTATCCAGAGGTCTATTATGAAAGTGAATTTTAATAGAGCGGCCCTGAGCGAGGCATTGGGACTGCTGACATCAGTGGTGCCGGCCCGTACTCCGAAGCCGATATTGCGTTGTGTGCGGATTACGGCCGCTGAAAAGCAGGTGAAGATTTGCGCCACGGATTTAGAGATTGGCATCAATTATTCTGTTTCTGAGGTACAGGTTGAAGAGGACGGAGAGATTGTTGTGCCTGCCGACCGGTTGGCGGCCATTGTGCGCGAGAGCGCCGAGGAGGTATTGGTGGTGGAGGCAGAAGAGGGTGTGTGTAAAATCAAAGGCGCCGACAGTCACTTTACAATTTACGGTCAGGAGGCAGACCAGTACCCGGCAGTTCCCGATTTTGACGGCGATGCGGACATTGAAATAAGTCTATCGAACCTTCAGGCCGGTATCGAGCAGTGCTTATTTGCCGCGGCCAAAGAGAGTACCCGCTATGCACTTAACGGAGTTCTATGGGAGATAAAGGGCAAGAAGCTGCTGCTGGTTGCCACCGACGGCAGGAGACTGGCTAGGGTGAGAGTCAACCTGGCTTCTGCTGCGAACAAGAAGGTCGAGGAAGCGAAGATAATAGTGCCTGCAAAGACAATGAGTTTATTGGATAGAATCGGCAGCAGCGAGAAAGACGTTGTTTCGGTTAAGCTTGTGAACAACCAGATACTGATTAGCTGTGCCAATGTTGTTATAAGCTCGAATCTTGTCGAAGGTAATTTCCCGAAATACGAAGATATAATACCGACCGATTACGATAAGAAACTGAGCCTTTCCACAGAGGCGACATCGAGTGCGGTTCGCCGTTCGGCCCTTTTGACGAGTGAGGAATCCAGAGGAATCAAACTGTCGATAGGCAAAGAAACGCTGGTGTTTTCGTGCAGGGCTCCTGAAACTGGTGACGCTCAGGTCGAGATGCCGATAAGTTATAAAGGTGAGCCGATAGAGATAGGCTTTAATCCACAGTTTATTGTGGATGTCTTGCGTGTGATTAAGGCAAAAGAATTCGAGTTCGAATTGGGCCAGTCTGACAGGCCGGGCCTGATAAAGAGCGGCAAAGACTTTCTTTATGTTTTAATGCCTATCAATCTTGGATGATTGGCGGTTCGTATCTTTGGCAGGAAGCGGGATGGATGAGAACGAACGATTGCGTGTAGCTGTTCGGTGGGGTAGAAAGCCGAAGCCGTTAAGAGCGGAGCAATTGGGTAATGTTTTAGGCAAGCTTATGGATAAGCGGATTTCGCCTCAGCAGGCGAGATTTGGGCCGGTAGCTGAAGTGTGGGAGCAATTGCTGCCGGAGGAGCTTTGTCGGCACTGCAGGATTTCAGATATATCCGGCGGTCAGTTGAAAGTGTTGGTGGATTCACCGTCATACGCGCATGAACTTCGGATGTGCTGTCCGGAGCTTCTTGAAGAGCTGCGACAAGAGTGTCCACGAGCCAGGATTAAAAAAATCAGAGTTGTTATCAGTTAATTCGTTTTTGAGGCGGCAGGTAAAAAGAGACAGGATGTTATATGAAAGAGCATAAATACGATGCAAGCAACATCAAGATATTAGCGGGCCTGGAGGCGGTTCGCAAGAGGCCGGACATGTATATCGGCGATCGCGGCAGCGGCGGTCTGCATCATTTGATGTACGAGGTGATGGATAACTCTATTGACGAGGCGTTGGCTGGTTTCTGTGATAAGATAAACGTGCGGATTCAGGCTGACGGAAGTTGTACGATAGAGGACAACGGGCGGGGGATACCGGTCGAGAAGCATAAAGAGGCCAAGGTCAGCGCCTTAGAGGTTGTGCTGACGACTTTGCACTCCGGGGGTAAGTTCGACAGCGACAGTTACAAGGTTTCCGGGGGACTGCATGGGGTGGGCGTAAGCGTAGTCAATGCTTTGAGTGAATGGCTCGAAGCCGACGTTTACAGAGACGGGACGCATTATCATTTTGAATGCATCAGAGGTGTTGCTAAAGGACGGGTTAAGAAAGTCGGGGAGACGCAAAAATGCGGTACAAGAATAACCTTCAAGGCAGACGAAGAAATATTCGGGGATTCAGAATTCGAATACGATACTCTTTTGAAACGAATACGCGAGATGGCCTATTTAAACGCCGGGCTGCAGATTACATTTAAAGACGACAGAAACAACAAGAAAGAGGTGTTCAGGTTTAGCGACGGTATTAAAGCCTTTATCAAGCACCTAAACGACGGCAAGGAAACTCTTCACCGGGGTGTCATATACTTTTCAAGGGAGGATAAGGAAGCGAAGTTGGGTTGCGAAGTTGCGATGCAGTACAACAACGGTTATACCGAAAATGTTCTTGTTTTTGCGAACAACATCCGCAATATCGACGGCGGTACGCACCTTTCAGGTTTTAAGACGGCTCTAACTCGCACGATGAATTATTATGCACGGACGAATAATCTGTTGAAGAACGGTTCAGCGACAACTGGTGATGATTTAAGGGAGGGTTTGACCGCGGTGGTGTCGGTGAAACTGGCCGACCCGCATTTCGAGGCGCAGACGAAAGTTCGACTGACCAATCCTGAGGTTGGCAGTTTTGTAGAGACAACAGTTAATGAGCAGCTTGGTCATTTTCTGGAGGAGCACCCTCCCGACGCCAAACGGATTTTGAATAAAGCCATCCAAGCCGCCGCGGCCCGGGAG
>CAZIKS010000323.1:0-2973 GCA_964539795.1 uncultured Pirellulales bacterium | reverse complement strand
ATACGGCCGGTTATAAGCGGACGGTGAATTCGTTCAGCAGAGAGCTGATGGCCCATCTTTCCGAGGTGCAGGATGAATCGGTCCCCGCGGGCCAGATAAAGATTAACAGCGTTCTCGATTTTTCCCAGGGGAGCCTGTTAAAGACGGACCGGTCGTTCGATGTGGCCATCAACGGTAAAGGATTTTTCGTAGTAGAGACACCCCAAGGGCCGCTTTACACTCGTAACGGGATGTTTCAGGTTAATCAACAGGGACAATTGATTGACCACGAGGGCAGAATAGTCTCGGGTGAGGCGGGCCCTATTATAATACCGGCCGGTGTGAATGTGCAGGAAATTAGTATTGGTGATGATGGAAGTATAAGTGTCGCCGGCGGCTCGTTAGGTAAATTGAAGGTTGTCGATTTCAAGGGGGATGAGGCCAAGCTTTTTGCGGTCGGCAAGAACTGTTTTAGCGCGCCCGAGGGCGTGCAGTCTGTAGCTGCCGAGAAGGCGTCGATAAGGCAGGGATACAAAGAGAGTTCAAATGTAAATCGGATGGAGGAGGTAGTTGACCTGATAACGGTATCAAGACTTTATGAAACGAATATGAAGCTGTTGGCGCGGCGTCACGAGAACGCCAAGGCTATCATTGGTGTTGCAAATAGTTAGTTTGAGCAAGGAGCTTAATTATGCTTAAGGCATTTTCGACTGCGGCGACGGGGATGGCCTCTCAGCAGACGATGATTGATTCGATAGCGCATAACCTGGCGAACATCAATACGAACGGTTATAAGCGTGCCCAGATAAATTTCCAGGATTTGCTTTACCTTAAGTTGCGTGAGGCGGGCCGTGAGATTGCCTCCGGTATAATTGCGCCGAGCGGTCTGGAAATAGGCAGTGGTGTGAGGATGGCTTCAACCAACAAAGTATTTACCATCGGGGAGCTTCAAACGACGGGGCGGGACCTGGATTTGGCAATCCAGGGTGATGGATTTTTTGAGGTTACTCTGGCCAACGGTGACAAGCGTTACACGCGTGACGGTTCCCTTAATAGGGATGCGAACGGCCAGTTGGTCAACTCAAGCGGTTATGTTGTAAGTCCCGGGATAACGATACCAAGTAATGCGTCAACTATTGATGTTGGAGCCGACGGCACAGTCAGTGTGATGACTCCGTCCGGCAGCACGACTGTGGGTACAATGCAGTTATACCGTTTTGCAAATCCTGCAGGGCTAAGTTCCGAGGGTGATAATCTTTGCCGAGAGACTGAGGCCAGCGGGACGGTGACTTCGGGCACCGCCGGCGAGGATGGGTTTGGCAGTCTTTTGTCGAAGACACTTGAGAAGTCAAACGTGGAGATGGTCACAGAGTTGGTCAATCTTATCCAGGCCCAGCGGGGTTACGAGATAAATTCACGTGTTATAAGGGCTGGTGACAATATCCTGAGAAATCTGAACTTCCTGATTAGGTAAACAGAAGACAGAAGATGAATAAAGCAGTTGTAGTACTTGTTATTATTTGTGCGTTTTTTGGGCAGCGGTATTGCTGTGGTGAGCAGCTTGAGGGCAGTGGTGAGGGGGCCAAAAACAGCACTTTGCGGATTTATCTGCCGCGTGAGGTGGTTGTTAAGGCCGATTCCATACAATTAGGTGCGGTGGGAGTTATCCAGGGAGATGCGTCTGCGGTCGGCAAGGCCAGGGAAATCGGCTTAGGAAGGTTTGCGTTGACGGGCCAGCAGATTGTGATTGACAGGCCGACGATTCTGAGCCGGCTGGCATCGAACGGTATTAAGGCACATGAAGTGTCGCTCAGCGGGGCCGAGCGCGTGAAGGTGAAAAGAGACGAGAAAGTTATCAGCGGCCGGCGGTTCGCTGAGGTGGCGTCGGTGTTTCTGAAGACCCAGGCGGGGTATGAATCGGTCAGTGATATTGCGCTGGTGAGAAATCCGAAAGACTGGGTTTTAGCTGATGACGGCGGTGAAATAAGGCTTGTGGCGAGGTTAGGCAAATACAGCAGAAAAGACAAGGCCAGGGTATGGGTCGGGGTTGTGAGAGACGGGGTTGAGACGGGTGGATACGAGGTTGGTTTTGATTTGAAATACAAGCGCCGCCGGGTAGTAGCGACGGTTGATATTGTGGCCGGTGTTGTGCTCAGCCCTGAAAATGTGCAGGTTGAGACGACGATGGCCTCGGCGCCGGAACCTGCTGGTTGGTCTGTGCCTTATGGACAGGTTGCCAAACGGAGGATAAAGAAGGGTGCTGTTATCACCGGCAACGTGGTTGGGCCTGCTGAGCCGCCTGTGGTGATTAAGCGGAGGCAGACAGTGGTTATGAAAATTGAAACGGGCGGTCTTTATGTTTCCGCTGTTGGGGTGGCTCTTTCGGATGGCAAAGTGGGCCAGTATATCCGGGTGAAGGGTCCGAATAATTCGCGGATAGTAGTAGTTAAGGTCAAGGCTGACGGTACGGTTGAGCCTGTTTTTTGAAAGGGGATGCTGTGAATAATAAACTGACAGTGATAACGGCACTTGTGATTTGTTGGCAGGTGTTCGGGCCGGTCTGGAGCAAGTGCGATGCGGGCTCAATCTGGGCCAGGCGCGATAAGAACACAAAGCTGATTTACGCTGATGACAAGGCGTGCCGGATTGGCGACATACTGACAATAATCATCAGTGAGACGAGCAATATCAAGAACGAGATAGAGAGGGAGTTAAAGAATGAAAGCAGCCGGAGCATAACTTTTAACCCGCAGACGCAGCTCAATGATCAGCCGTTTTCGTGGCTGCCCAAAATACCAGGCGTCACCGAGGCTTTTAGCGCGAGTGCAAGCAAGTCATTAGACGGTGAATCCGACTATGAGGACAAGCGTAAATACACAGACCGGATGACGGTTGTTGTTCAGGACATCCATCCGAACGGTAATCTTGTCGTTTTGGGAACGCGTCATCGGGACGTGGTGGGAGATAAGGTGACCATTCAGGTAAGCGGTATAG
>CAZIKS010000322.1:0-2975 GCA_964539795.1 uncultured Pirellulales bacterium | reverse complement strand
GCTCCTGACACAGCCGTTAACACTATTTTTACAGTTCCTGTTGCTAACGTAGCCTCTACTCCTCCTGTTCCAGTTACTACTTTCATTGTTAAAACAATTATACTTCATAACAGTGCGGGTTCAGGAAATGTCGTTGTAAAGTTATTCCATAATGCTGGATCAGGAGACGTAGAAATTAATAATATAACCGTGGCCCACGGAGCAACACAACAGCTCGATGGTCCTTATGTCTATCATGCTGGAGATGCTTTAAAACTTCAAGCCGATGCAACGACTCTTAGTTCAGATATTTCTGTTCTTGAAATTAAAGATCAGCTTTAAACTTTTTTATCAGGAGCTACAAACATAGATCCTACATGTCCTCTAAATTGTTGAGTACCAAAATGAGATAAAGGTTGAGAAACGTCAGCCCATACTTCACCACCTATAGAAGCCCATAGACGAGAAAAATAATAGTCTTCAGAAAGGTATCTTAATTTGCCTCCTGGATCATTTGTTTCATAAACTCCTACAGCAAACAAATCATAACAGTTATCTGAGCCATAACTTTTACCATTAACTATTTGATCAGAGTCATATTTTCTTTCAGGGAAAGCCTTTTGCATCTTTTTAATTACTTCTCTTTTGAGTAGCATCATACCTGTCGCTGCTTCTTGAACTTTTACAAAACCATTTTGTACAGTCACATTTGGATCATCGACATTTAAGTTATAACCTAAAGACTTAGCTTGAAGCTCATCAGGAGTAATTTCAGGATTTTTTTTCATTTCTGCAATAGCTTTGTCCCAGTAAATGTGTTTACGAGGATAGATTCCACACGCAACTTCTTTATCTGATAAAATTAATCTTTCAATGTTTGCAGAGCTAAAGCCTATGTCTGCATCGATAAACAACAAATGTGTAGGGCAGAAGTCCTGGTCATCCATCATCATAGACACTAATGTATTTCTAGCTCTAGATATAAGAGATTCATTACCCATGGTTTGAACTCTTACTTTAACTTTATTTTCACCAGCCCACGCGTAAAATTGCATGATACCATGGAAGGTTGCTTCACTCAGCATTCCTCCGTACATAGGTAAACCTATTAATATTCTTATGTCTTTTTCTTTGACTTCTTCTAATGTTAGCATAAATAACCCCTGATTTGTTTAGTTGGGATTATTTTACTTATTTGTAACAATTTAACAACTCTAAACCAGTTGATTTATTTAAAAATCAAGGTTAAAACTATATAATGACTCACAAAATAGTAGAAGAGCCAATCATACTTAGGTATGACTATGACATCACAGGAAAGAAAATACCTGTATATAGTGCTAAAGTAGAAACAACCTTAACTAATACAATCACAGGGAACACTTATCAAAGTGAAGAAGAGATGCAAGCAGACATCAATGATCCAGGGACCGCTATTACAGAAGCAGAGGTCAGAAGAGATGTTCTTGTCACTGCTCCTTTGATGTTATGTGGTGCCGACATTTTAGACGAAGACAAAAAGGATTAACATGGGAATAGAAGCCTTACATGAAACAACAAAAGCCATAGCTCAACTAGGACGCTTTGAAGATGACTTCTTAGCTCACGTAGCTAAAGGTGAGATGGTCGTGCCAGGTGACGTTCTTAAAAACAATCCAAAGATTAAAAAAGCAATCTTCGACGAGTTAAAAAAATTAGGTGTTAAGTCACCATCAACTTATATCGTGGGCTCAAAGTTCATGAGAATCAATCCACTTACAGGGCAACCTGAATTCTTCTTAAAGAAAATATTTCAAAGAGCAAAGAAAGCAGTAAGAGACGTAGGCAGTGAGTTAAAAGATAATGACTTACTAAGAACAGCTGTTACTTTTGGAGCTCCTTTTCTCATACCTGGTTTAGGTACTCCTATCGCACGTAACTTATTTGGTGCTGGTATCGGAGCTATTTCAGGACAAAAGCCTGATCAGATTCTTAAAGACTTAGCTCTTCAAAATGTTTTATCAGGTGGCCTCGGAGCTTTTGGTGCTGGTGAGGGAAACAGAATGGCTGGATTTAAACAAGGTATTATGGGTAATCCTTACTCTGAAGATTTTGCTATAAAAGCAGAAAGCCTAACTCCAAAAACTGAACTCGAAACTCTTAGAACAAACTTATCAGATCCAAGTAGAGGTTTTGCTTCAACCGACATGGCTTCTGAAGTATTTAATACAGCATCTTCACCTGGTCTTTTTAACAGAGTTGGTGAGACAGTCAAAGACTTTATGGTCAATCCTGATGAAACAGGATTAAGAAAATATAGTGGACTAATTGCTACTGCGGGTGTTGGAGCAGCTATGCTTGCAGCTCAACAAGCTGGTGATCAACTAGCCTTTGGTGACTATGTTTATGACCCAGCTCAAAATGTATATTTGAAAGGAAACCAAACCATTGATCAAAATAGTTTTTATAATGCTCTTAGTGATTTTTACGATAGTGGTGGTACAGCATTTGGTTCAGAAACAGGTTCTCCTGTTGGATATGCTCAAGGTGGAGACACTAAGTTCCCTAGAAAAACAGGCATGATCGACGGACCAGGGACAGGACAATCTGATAGTATACCAGCAATGTTAAGTGATGGTGAATTTGTCATAACAAAACAAGCTGTAGTAGGATTAGGTAATGGTAGTCGTGACAAAGGAACAAAAAAACTGTATTCTTTTATGGACCAAATGGAAGACAAAGCAAAAGAAATGGGAATAGGTAAATTATAATGGCAACTTTAGATGAAATCAGAGCTCAAGGGTTAGGTAACTTAATCAAAGCTGGTGAAGCTTTAACAGATCCAAATAAAGTAAAACCTCTACCAATGGAATCAGTTGCTGGTTTAAGTGCTGCTGAACAACAGGCCTCAAACCTAGCACAAAGTTCTATTTCAGGAATGCCTGACTATCTAAGTCAAGGAGTAGGAGCTTTAGGTCAAGCAGCTAACACTGCTCAACAAGCCATGACAACAAGTT
>CAZIKS010000321.1:0-2989 GCA_964539795.1 uncultured Pirellulales bacterium | reverse complement strand
TCAAACAGAGGATCGAAGAGAAGATAGAGATCCTCGTCCCCTCGAGACTCTTCAGGATATTATTACTCCTGGATTCGATGATGACGGCCGCATGCTTACTCACCCGGCCCCGCCTCATAT
Source organism: uncultured Pirellulales bacterium (assembly GCA_964539795.1). Taxonomy (GTDB): domain Bacteria; phylum Planctomycetota; class Phycisphaerae; order Sedimentisphaerales; family Anaerobacaceae; genus CAZTKW01. The sequence continues at coordinate 2,869 of CAZIKS010000321.1, read as the reverse complement.
TCCAAGACTCCTGCAGAAAGACAGACAGATCTTCGAATCCTGTGCAATAGCAGGCAGCAAGCTTCTCTGGCCACACCTTGATACTTCAGGAGCACAGAGGCACCTCACAGTTTCCTACATAAAGAACAGGGCACAGTGTACAGAGAGAGAGGCTGATTGGTTAGTCCAGTCATGCGTCAGCCTCGATGCTACAAAACCTATGGTAGATGTCTTCTGTGACGGTGCTCGCAAAAACGGTGCCATAAAAGTTATTCAGTTCTTGTGGAAATATGTCCTCGCCGTCACAGAGGCAGAGGCTCCTTCAGATGAAGTAGAACCGTGGGAAAGTGAACCTGTCACAGCAGGCGAGCTGATGGGTGGATTGTTCGGTCAGGCTGGGCTCTGTGAAGATGTCCCAGTCGAAGAGATCGAACGACCTGTCAAGGAGGGCCCGATGGCTACAATGGTAGGTGGCAAGCTCAAATGGGTAGAGGATATTCAAGCTCTTACAGTGAAAGAGGTACCTGAGATGACTGAACCTGAACCGAGTAACTTGGCAGGTACCATAAGCTACCATGTCTTTGAAGACCTCAACGCTGATGAGGAAGTACCCTGGCTAGACAGACAGCCTGATTGGTTTGGATATATACTCGAATCTATCCAACAGTGTAATACCCTTGCTGAACTGTCAGAGCTTGGCAAGACAGTTCATGGCGACAATGGTTTTAACCGCGATCAGGCTGGTGTATTCTGGACAGAGTACAATTCACGAAAGCATGCACTCCAGCCACAGCACCTCGGCATCTCAGCCCGTGGGATCCTGAAGAGGATCATCCAAGCCAACGGGAACCTTGGCTGGGTAGGTCAATGGCTTTACAAGGTAGGCAGAGGAGAAACGAAAATTATTCCACAGCCTACTGATTATGAAATGTCGGTTATCTGGCAAACGTTTAAAAGACAAAAGGAGGTGCACGCCGGAGCATAGATTTCAGGAAGGTGCTATCGGTATAATGCCCGGAAATTATAAACAGTCAGTTATGCTTCCAGACATTGGGAACTGTTAGCCTTCCACATAGGGAGAAGAGTCAGCTCGATCTTCTCCCTATTTTTTTGTGCGAGAGGAGATATCTAATGCCAAGAAAACACAAACATGACTTCAGAGTAATGAGCGATAAAAAGTGCACTCATCGATTTTTTAATAATACCACTTGTGGAAAACCGCTGAAGCTGAATGTCGTTGAGAGACAGCCCAGCGCCGATAAATGCTATAAGCACGAGAGTCCCAAAAGGAAGAGTGGCCATGCGAAACGTGAAAGATAAAAAACCCGCAAAGCGATTCTGGAAAATAGAACTTAACTGGTACGGAGAAACCCACCTGTATTATCGCTGGGCGGTTGAGAAAGAGTTTGCTCTCTCGCTGGGTATATTCGCCCTTGCTCAAGAATTAAACCTGCATTGGCGAGCCGTGGATAACTACATTAGAGATGGCTTTGATAGGTATCTGGTAACGGAGACGGAGTATGAAAATAATCGCAATTGATAACTTTGACAGAGAATGGAAATCAGATTTTTTGGTGGCAGAAAATGTTAGTGAATTCTATGCAGCTCAAATTGCTACAGCCCTTAATGATAAAGGTGGAGATTACGCAGAGTTTTTCTACAAGGCAGTTAAAGACGATTACCGCTTGTACAAATGGGAACCCTGAGGAATAACAGCTATGAAAAACCCGCATAACTATATACAACATACATTTAACCCGCTCCACGTTTACTGCCGCCTAGTTCGTATCATGGGGAAAAGAGCTGCAAGAAAAATTGGTGAGTGGTATGAGCGACACTGCCGGAGAATTTACTTATGATCTTTCTCATAACTATCGTATGTTTCATCTTAGCAATAAGAATCGATAAACTCTTATCAGATAAGTACTGGAGATCACATGAGAAACAAAGAGATAGAGAACGGGCTCGAGGGAATCAAACTCTTAGATGAGCTGAAGGATAATATGCAGGACAAGGTAGAAGAACTTGTGGTGCAGGTTGTACAGAGAGACTTTCCAGGGATGGAGGCTGATAATATCTATTGTCCTTTCGAACATGAATGTGAGAAGAGTCCCTTCGGTTGGTGTGTATATGATGCAGGTAGACCCATGTATCCAGATGTATGTATCTATTGTGATGAACCTGAAGAAAGGAAATAACCCATGAAAAAATTCATACCCATCCTCTTCTTCCTGATATGTATCATACCTCTGGCCTGGCCGTCAAACTGGTCGATCATATACCCTGATGGCTGGTGGGGCTTTACCTTCAAGCTCCCTACGGGAAAGCCACTGATACAAGAAAAGAACCGTCTCCCAGTCTTTAAACTTTCGCAGGGTATGCTTCATATTACGCCCGGTGGTAAAATGACGTTTGGAACGATTAAAAGAATCGTAGAAAAAACTGATTCAATTCTCATTTGTCTAATGGGTGTGAATAGAAAAGAAATAGTAATCCCAGCATCTTACGGTACCTGGATAGACCTCGAAGAAATACTTAAAGATGAATGGACAAAAGATATGAGAATGAATTGGGATTAAAGGTAAAACCAGAAGGAGGTCATCCTCTCTGCTTTGTATGTAGGGAGGATGACCGAGAAAAAATTAGATCTATAAAAGAGGATAAATAATGAAACTATTAATTTTTGGTCTAATGTGGACATTTGGGTTTATACTCTTTGAAGGCTTACATGTATTCATGGGTACTAACCCTACACAACTTCATTTTATAGGCCTTTTGTTTCAAGTAGGTGCTTTTATAGGATTTCTTTATCTAATTAATAAAAAAATGAAAACTAAATCCACAGAAAGGAGGTGAACCATAATGTATAATCACACAGGTATAGAAGTCA
>CAZIKS010000320.1:0-2999 GCA_964539795.1 uncultured Pirellulales bacterium | reverse complement strand
GTTGGTAAAACTATTGCCCGGGACATGCAGAATATCGGCATCCATTCTATTGACGACCTTAACGGCCGCCGGCCTGAACCGCTGGTTCTTTACTTTTCCGATTTTAATACCACCTGTTTTAACTGGTGGATGGTAACCGCTCACGTGCAGCCAATTGCATCTGCCCCGGCCGGCAAAATAAATTGCTGTCAAAAAAGATATGCGTAGCGAAAATCAATCCAGCCAGTTCTCAGCAAACTCCCGCAAGTCATCCATATCCACTCGGCCGTCGCCGGTAAGGTCAGCCCCGCTGCACGCATCACAGACGGTATCCAGCCAGCGTTCGGCAAAAACCGCAAAATCCACCAGGTCAACGTCGTTGTCGTCGTCAATGTCAGCCGGATAAAATGGTTCGGCCTCGAAACCATAGGTCGTAATGCATGATGACGGCCAGCCGTATAAAAGATGAATCATTTGAATATCCTGAGTTCGCAGTTCATCCAGTATATCCGGTGATATCCCCGGTTCGAGTTGAGGCTCTAATAGGAACTCCTCGCCAAAGTTGTGGTGGTGCGGGAAATATGTTTGTGAGTAATATCCACGAAGAACTATTGGCTCGGTGGTGTATCCTTCGATGACCGTCTCATCCCAGCGGACCAGCGGTGCCGTGTAACCGGCGCTTGCATAGGGTGGACACGGCCAGAAGAAAGAGGTCGTGATAGACACATCATTTACCTCGTCGTAAAAGCTGCGCTGCTGCCAGATATCGCCTGCCTGCGGCTCTGGGCAGGGACAGAGAATTACCTCATCTGTGGTGGTGTTTGTGGGACCCATCCCATTCCACGATGGGACCGGCTGATTGTAGTCTACGCTTAAGCTTAGCCTTCCGGGTACAAGGCCAAAGTCAGCCAGCGTAAACACAGGACCTTGTTTTGGTGACACCAGGGTCTGCACGTTATCCGTGCGCAATCCATAGCTTCGCGGATTCTGCAGGTGATGCATAAGCCACTCGTCGGTTGTGCAAGGCTCGTAAGGCCAGGTCGACGGAGTTTTGTCAAAGTTATGCCAGGAGAAGGGCCACACTGGTAGTTTTCCGGTGAGGCTGCGGATGCGACCACCGGCTGCGTACTCAATATAGGCATCGGCATAAAAGCTTCCAGCAAGATTGGGTTCATTCAGCCAGAGGTTTTTGGCTTCAAGCGTCCATTGTGATTTAAGCCGGTGATTGGCGAAGACACTGCTATACATTGTCCAGGATTCCCCTTGGAAGATGCAGTATTTCGTAGGGTCATTGAACAGAAACGGTGTGATGCTTGGTGTGTCGTCCGGCTGCGGAATCTCGCGAATCTGCTTGACAACCAGTCCACCCCCGGGCATTGCAGCGCCGCCGGCAGCAACCTTCTTATATTCAAAGTCGAGAATGTAATCGTTTTTACCTGTCACCTGCGCGAACTCCTCAGCCGCCGCTACAAGCAACTCTGACAATTCAATATAGTCATCCTGCCACTCCATCACGGTGGCGCCCAGAGGCACAAGATTCGACGAACGAATTAATCTTGGAGTGCCGATGCCCCAGGAATAGACGCTGACGCTAACCTCCTCCGGGACTGAACCATCCTCGGGATTGGCAACCGAGGTTGCGCCTAATTGGGTCACCAGTTTGATTTTCAGACTCGATGTTGCCTCATTTTTCTCTAAGGTGGCTACGCCGTTGGCCAGCTCAATCTCGTCCGGGAAGGAATGGTGCACCAGAAGAGCCATACCGACGTCAGCCTCATTTACACCGTGACGCAGACGTTCAAGGAAGGCATTGTCGTTGTAGAAGCTGGCGAACACTTTGCGAATTGCTCTAAAAACCCCGCGTTCATTGTTCTCTTCAGCATCACATATACACGGCCCATCATCATCTCCGTCCAAATCGTCGGCCAGGCAACCGCTGTAGCTGTCGTAAAGGCCGGCGCCGGTGAACTGATTGCTGTCTTCAACATTCGTCGAACTTCTAAAACGGATTTTACTGTTAACATCGAATCCGTAATTTGGGTCCTGTAAAATCCCAATAACCGCATCCTGCAATTGCTGACTGAAACTCGTAACACTGGCATTGGTAATCATATTCCGAATCACCGCAAGATCTGCCGACAACGCCGCAATATCAGCTGGTGGATAGCTGTAACCGCCTAATCGATTGGCAATCTCCTGGCGAAGGGTGCTGCCGCTGATGCCTGCCGGAATCATCCATTTGGTCGGATCACTTTCATCATCGGTCAAATACATGCCGCCAAGTTCAATCGCACTCGGCCCGGCGTTATATAATTCAATCCAGTCCGGATATCCGCTTCCCTCCGGGTCCTGAATGGTACTATCGTTGTCAGCCATAAACTCGTTGATAAACAGGCCTTCTGTAGGGCCGCCGCTGCCCGTATTCGTTGAATTTGGTGTCGCTGTACCACCGGAAAAGAATACCCAGTTATCGTTCCCGTCGGGTGACCGACCATAAGATACATCCCCGCTTTGAGGCCCGAATGACACTCCGTCTATCAAGGTCGTCCCATCAGTCTCATACAAACCAATATATTCGCCATCGGCGCTGAGTTTGAAATTCGTATGCAGCGCACCCTGTTCTTCGTCATTGTCCGCCCAGAAAAGCAGATAACCACACGCCTCGATTACAACGCCCTCGTGTGGTGTAAGAGTCTGATCTAAAAACTCATTCCACAAATCAAAAGAAAACGCTGTCGCGACAGGGCAATACTCTCCTATCGCATCGCGCAGAATTCTATAGTTTGCCGCTTTGCCGCCGAAATATTGAATGTCCGCCGGAACAAGGTCATTAGTATCAGCGCTGTAATCGCCGAATGAAGCCATCGGTTGAATATTCAACTCCGACGGCTCTTTCAGCGCAAGGATTTCCGAAATTGTCGTCTCGTCAAGAGCGCCCTCCACATCGATTAACTTCACAGTGCCGGAGCAGGATTTCGCATGAAGTCGTCTTCATGCCACCTTCCTAAGGAATAATCTTG
>CAZIKS010000319.1:0-3000 GCA_964539795.1 uncultured Pirellulales bacterium | reverse complement strand
AGATTATACCGTTACAGGACACCCTTAATCACAGGGTACAGCAGTTGGAAGATATCGCGAACAAAACTGCCAACCTCGGATGGACAATACATCCGAAGGCAGGGAAAAAAGCCATAAATAATCTGACAAAACACGGCATGAAACCGGGGCTTTTAAAGATTATGCCTCCTGAAATGATTAAGCCCGACGAAGTGATACAGGCACCACAGTATTTGTTCGAGGAAGTCAAGCAACTCATCATACTAATAGAGAGGATTACAGGGATATCCGATGTAATGCAGGGCCGGGGTGATGTCCGGCAGCGTACAGCGCGTGGGATTGAAAGGCTGTTTGAAGCCGGGTCTGCCCGTATTGGGCTGTCAGTTAAGTTATTTGAGGATTCGTTCAAAGAAGCTGCGTACCAGATGGGTTCACTTGTAAGACAATATTATCAAGAAGATCGGGAAATCAACATCACCGGGGGGTTGCCGGAAAGTTTTGTAATCAACCCGGAAGAGTTAAAAGAGGAAATGGAAGTCAGCATCGATTCTGCCGCGGCATTGCCTAAAGACAAACAGAGCCGGGCAGAACTTGTGTTTACTCTATTGAAAAACCACATCTTTGAAATTGCTATGGCAGACGACCCCAAAATGAAGATGATAGGTAAGATCGTTCTCGATGCGGTCGAATTTCCCAACAGGGAAGCAATATTGAACTTTACGCCGGACCAGTTGACAAAAGCGTTTCCAAGCATGGGTAACCAGTTGAACATGCAATCACAGGCGCAGATGCCGGAATTTGCGGGCATGCCTGTTTTGAATTCCGCTTTAGAAGAACTTGCGGCAGCAGCGCAGGTGTCACCGGAAGAAATGGTTGAAATGATCCAATCCGGTGTGCAGCAAATAGCGAGACCAACGTCTTAGGACGTGTCAATATACCGGACCAACTTACAGTGTCCAAAGGAGTTTCAGATGGAGAAAGATTTTAGGTTTAATCTACAGAACCATGCTGAAGGTGAATTAAATGTCCAACCAACCGGCGACATTTTTGAAATCGACGGCAAGCAAGTACCCTTTTCCGAGCTTACACCACAACAAGTGAGGACTTTTTATGACACTCACAGGAACCAGGCCAGCTTTTCACAGGCTAACACACAGAGGTCACAGGAATTGGCAGCCAAACAGAGAGAGATCGACGATTTGAAACAGAGTTATGAGAACGAATTGCAAGATTACCGTACCATTCAGCAGTATCTCGGTGCGAATCCAGAACTCGCTAATTACGTGAACAGTTATGTTCAGGTGCATCCAGGACAATCAGGTGGACAGATAGGTGGCCAAATGCCACAGATGAACCCGCAGGTCATGGAGAGATTGGACAAAATGGAAAAAATGATTACCGACAGCACGGGTCGGTTGGATGAAGGTGAACGGACGCGATCACGGGCCGAAGCGCTGGAACATCTAAAAGGCACCTACAAAGATGGCTTCAATGAAGAGGCTTTTAATGATTTTTTCATGAACAAAACGGGTGACCTTAGCGAGATGAAAGATTTGTATAATCTCGTACATCTTGCACAACTCGGTTCTCAAACTCTTGCGAATACAGCGAAGCAGGGGAGCGGTCTTGAATCTGGCGAAACTTCCAGCGGAAGAATTGAGCCGAACATTGTTATTGATGCTAATTCTGATGTTGACCCAATAGACCAGGTAACTGAGGCGTTTGTGAAGGAAGAGGGCATCAAAGATTATTAGGAGAATACAATGTCTTTACCTTTTACAACAATAGAGGCTTTTTGTCGTGACAAAATAATGCCTGTTCTGGTGGACAATATTTTCAAAAGCAACATTATCCACCACAGGTTTTTCAGAAAAGCGCAGAAATGGCGGGGCGGGGAGTACCTGGAGCAGCCGATTGAGTATGCGGCAAACTCAAACGCCGAAGCATACTCCGGGGCAACTGCTCTCACGGTCGATGAGGTTGAGATCGCTACCAAAGCGAGGCTCCCAGTACGACAGTACAACGTGGCAATCGCTATTACTGGAAAAGATATCGAGGTGAACAAGGGCGACGCTCAGATTATCGATCTCGTGAAAGCGCGAATGAAAAATGCGAAAAAGTCGATCGAGGACCTTCAGGGAACTGACTTTTTTGCTACCCAGACGGGAACGAAACTTGACGGTGTCGGGGGGATTTACGCGGCGGCTGCGGGAACGCCTTATGCCGGTATCAACCCGACTGATTTTGCTGGCTGGATATGTAACGGCGGGAACGCGGTCAAGGCTGCCGGTGGCGAGCTTACGCTTGCTGAACTCAACACGGAATGGAACAACTGCAAGGTAGATACCGATAAACCGACCCTTCTGGTGATGCACGATACTGTCTGGTCGAGTTTTGAGGAAAACCTTGTTGCGAAGAACATCCGGTACGAGGACAAGAAACTTGCCAACGTCGGGTTTGAGAACATCACTTTTCATGGCTCACCGGCTGTAACCGATTCGCATGTTGCTGCGCAGACGATGTATCTCTTCAATGAGAAATATCTGAGGATGTATGTCATGCCCGGTATGAACTTTAAGTTCATCCCGTTCCAGTACCCGACCAACCAGGATTTAAAGATAGCGCACATTCGCTGGTACGGGAACCTGATCTGTACCAACGTCGCAAGACAAGGGTGCATAACCGGTATTACCAGTGTAGCATCGACATAAAAATAACCAGGGGGGAGCGATCCCCCCTTTGGATATTGATATGACATTTTTGGAATTGCAGGATGCAGTTTTCCAGCTCATGCGTGATCCTGACAAGATAAAGTACACCCTGTCGTTCATCAAGCAGTGGATCAATGCGGGCGAAAAACTGTTTAATACACTGACAGAAAATTACTACGAGATAGACACCTCTACCAGCACGACCGTAGATGTAACTGAATACGATTTACCAGCCGATTACGGGAGCGATATAGCTGTTTACTATGACGACAACAGACTGACCGAGATCGACCCGGACGAGGCGCAGGAA
>CAZIKS010000318.1:0-3030 GCA_964539795.1 uncultured Pirellulales bacterium | reverse complement strand
CCTCCCTATTGTGTAAATCCAATTGCCATAGTAGACAATTGGTTCATTAAAGTAATTAACTGCTGCTCAGTGGTACTGGAAGGCGTTACACCTTGCTTTACTGCACTCACATATAAATCCAGCAAAGGTTTTGACTGCTCCAAGAGATCAGCTTTTCTGTTAAGCATCTTTTTCTGTTCGTCAGTTAGATTAGGTAATTTAGACATAGCTACATGGTCATTAAACTGCATATTCCACATATGCAACCATACAGCAGCACTCTTCTCAGATTGCTCTTGCGGAGTAAGAGGTGGTCCTACTACTTTAGGACCACAACTGGCAAGTGCAAACACCATAAGCACTAACAAAAATCCAAGTTGTCTTTTTCTCATAGTTCCCTCCTTAAAACGCCAATTGTTTTCCTTCTCTCAAGTCCTGTATCTCCTTCTGTAACCTTAAATACTCTTCCCTAGCTAATGGGGGCATCTTCTCAAATGATCCATATTGTGACATCAAATATGCCATTCTCTTATGCCGCCAATCTATCTTGTCTTGCGTAATCTTCTGTTGTAACCTTTGACCAACAAGTTGAATATCCTCTTCAAGCTCAGCAGCCTTAACTTGGAACACTTCATTGTGAGTCCACCGCTGGTCAATACTCGCACAGGTATCACCAACAAAACTTATCACCTTGCCTCCCAAACCCAAAACAGCAGCAGTAGCCAGTATAACAACCATCAGTTTGTGCCACTCTTGCATCTTACTCCACCTAGACGGTTTCTTTGGAGCTGCTTTTTTCTTCGCCATACCAACCTCCTAATAAACTACTGGCCTTGGTGCCTTCCTAACTAACCAATTTATAGCTTCCCTAGCAAACCACATTGACATAGCGATATCATTAGGTTCCCAGAAGGGATAATCTCTAATCTCATAAAAAGCCCTAGCCCAAACATAGTTCTTGTCATCTCCAGGTTCAGGTTTTTTAGGGAGGGCAAAAGTCCACATCTTATTATGAAACTCTTTTTCCAAAGAGATAATTCCCATCAAAGGATCAGCCTTATTCCTCCCAACATGAAACCCCTCAACAGGCAAATACCTAACCCCTGTAAAATTTATAATCAGATCAGTTATAACTTCCTGCAAAGCATTGTTCTCAGCAAAGAATAGATTCACACCGTATGTGCGCCACACCCTAATCATATGCTCTGGTAGCTTCGCAGGGTCTTTAAGAGAAACCAAATCTAAAGGCACCCTAATCCCACTTTTCTTATCCATAGCAACAGTAAACAGTATTGTGCCTGGACGCTTATCAGAAGAATAATCTATCCCAGAAACCACCAAACAATCATTTTTCTTTAGGAAGCTTTTCCCAAACTCTATTGGATCGTGGCCATATACAACACATTTCTCAAATGATGGGAAATAAAGCTCGGAATCAGAGAACGGGATTAATCGACAGGATCTAGTATAGTTCCTCGGCCCCATATCCCTTTCTAGCCTCATGTAAAACTCAGGGGGCTGCCAAGAAGGGATAGAAAACTTATCTATCTCACCTTGTATACTTCTAGTAATTTCAAGTCTTAGGTAATCCTCAGATATAGCAGCTTCCATCCATGCCCATTCTTTCTTATCCTTAATCCAACCAGGAACGTCAAGTTCATGCCAGCGATTCATTAAAAGAAGAGCAATACCATCAGGTGTTAGCCGTGGAAGCCACACATTCTCTATAACCTCTTTACATTTCTCTCTAGTTGTAGGTTCAGTTACAGCAGTTCTCCAATCCTGGGGATCATCAAACACTATTAACTCAGTTCTTGAACCAACAGAAGTACCGAACATACCAAATGATTCTATTGTGGCATCCTTGGAAGCACTCTTACGAGATACTATAAACTTACTATCACCCCAAATTCTAGTCGGCTTTACATGAGGACACATTTCTTTAAATTCATCATCTGCGTCTATATACCTACGAATAGCTCTAACCCTATCAATAGCAAAATCATCAGTATTACAAACTACCTTCACCCTTATATTTAGATCTTTAGCGATTCTCTCAAGTACATAGCCAATTGCTACCTGATCAGTTTTTCCAAGCTGGAAGGCACCAAGTATCATAATTCGGGAATGTCCTGCTTCTATAGCTTCTTCTAGGAACCAATGGAACTCTTTATGGATAGCATGGTTAATAACAGGTTTTCCTTTTTCATCCTTTAGTACTGCATCAGTAAAATCCTCTCCACTGGGGATTGTATCACCATGCTCAGCATCAATCTCAGATATCAGCCTATCAAAGCCTGACTCCATTAGTGAATCTGATCCAAACTGACGTTGGGGTTTGGCCATTAGTACTAAACCTCGATGTCAATTTTACGTTTTTTTAACTCATTTTGGATCTTGGTACGGATAATTGGATCTTGGTCGTTTATAACACCTATCACAATCCTTACAAATTCTATATGGGTGTGGTAGATCTGCTGCTTGAGTACATCTCTCTTTCCATATCTCTGAGGATACTTTCTCTCAAGGAACCAAGCAGCAGCAGACCAAGTTCCTCCCTTCATTGCTTCCTGGATGTACTCTAGGGCTTCAAATTCAACCTGGGCCTTAACTCTGCGTATGTACTCTTTGAATAGGGGATATGCAGTAAGCCACTGGGCAAAGGTGCTATAACTAACTCCAACCATCTCACAAGCTTGCTCATCAGTCAAACCACGTAAGATCTTGTCCTTCAGATCATCTGCAACATTCTTTGTGAGCAGAGTTCTCTCATTTACTGGCTTAGTTCTGTCAATATCTTGCAAAAGCTCGGAAAGCTCGGAGTAATCAAATTTCCCATCCTGACGCTTCTTAGGCTTCCTCTTGTGGATCTTAATAGCAAGAGGTTTATTATCCTTCTTGAAGATGGGTTTTCTCAATGCCATTGATTTAGTTACTTCTACCTCTGCCATATCAGCTCCTATCGTAGGTAAAACTCTGCCAATAATATCAACTCCAAACCAAGACAGTCAATGTTTAAAAACTCATATATATTTTTTAGCAATGCAAAAT
>CAZIKS010000317.1:0-3062 GCA_964539795.1 uncultured Pirellulales bacterium | reverse complement strand
TATCCCTCCTTTGAGTATATTGACCTGACATAGACATTGATTAGTGCTAAAATATGTTAACCATTAAATTGCTGGCTTGTAATAATCGGAAACTATTATACCCTATGGGGGTATGGTATTTCAAGGGTTAATGCAAAATTCTTGGGAGATGAAATGGCTGAAAAAGTAGAAAGAGACGAAATGACAAAGGAGATGCTGCTAAAACGCTTGAGAAGAATTGAGGGGCAGGTTCGCGGTCTCGAAAAAATGATTATCGATGATCGCGACTGTGAGAGCTTGGTTACTCAACTGGCGGCTGTTCGTTCTGCTATCGAGAGTGTCGGTGCACTGGTGCTAAACAATTATATGAAATTCTGTTTTCGAAAAGATGCCGAAACTGAATCGGGCACCATTGATTCACTGGCGCGAGCCATATCTGTTTGGGGCCGTGTACGGGTCGGCGACTAGGAACAAGCAGGCTATGGAAATCCAAGTTCATATATCGAATTCTTTGTCAATTTGATTGCGTGGCTTCTCTGTTCGAATCAATATTCGACTTCAGTGTCTTTGAGAAACCGTAGAATATTTATTACTGTTTCAACATCATTCCATCCCCGGGTACCCTTTTTATCCCTTGCCTTTTCTAGCGCATTTATGAGCCACCCCGGACGATCTGATATGAATTTTGTCATATCATCTTTCAGAATTGGCCACAGCTCTATTATGGTGTTTTTCTTATCCGACATAGTATTTAACCTCCGTACTATTGAAATACCAACCGTATGATAAACTTGGTAGCTTCAAGCTAGTGTATGGTTTTCGATTTGTCATTATTCCTTAGTTCCGAATAGACTGTGATAGACAGCCCGTGCCTCAGCTTGTAAAGCCTCGAGCTCCACAAAAAGGTCCTGCACTCTGCTGTCCAGTTCCTCATTTAAGATTGCCCCCTTTCTTCTGGAAGAGGCCCCTATAAAAGGTTCTAAAATCTGTTTTAGCTGAGTATTTGCCTCTAATTGCTTATTTGTAATATCAAATAGTTCTTTCCAAAGCTGTTCACTACTTTTCTGTTCGTTGTCTTCCATTTGCTACCTGTCCCTCCGCTCATAAAGATTTAATATTGAATAAGCTTCCCACTGAGACAGCGCCGAAAAATGTTTTACAGAGGATTGCAGGGTAAACAATTCTATTTACTGGCTTTTTCTGCCTCTCAAATATTTGATCATAGGTTGCGTGACTAGCGACACGACATACCCAAATACTTCCTTTCTTAGCGGCTTTTGGCTTCCTCTTCCATTTTTTCAAGTCGAGTGTAATAGTCTGGAAATTCATTCAGATGAGCCAAGGCAATCTTACCTGTCATAACAGGGTCGTCGTTGGTTACATTTGTATGGGGGTCAGCAAGGCCATGTTCCAACTCGACGTCGAGACCCATTCTATATTGCTCTACATCGAACTTACTCCAATCGATACCTAAAGTTTCCCCAATTTGTTTAGCTTCGCCTGTTGTAAAGTGCTTTTTTCTTGTCATGTTAACCTCCTCAATAATATTGTGATTATCAGATCGTAAGTTAAAGTAGCCGTGGTGTTTTAGAGAAGCTCCTCTAGAGCCACTTCTTCCTTCTGAAATAGACCAACATTGTTATAGCAATTAGAAACAGCACAAATAAGAATGCAAAATAACTCCACTGCCACTCAAATTCTGGAATGAATGTGAAATTAGTCCCATAAATGCCAGCAACGAATGTAAGCGGTATGAATATGGCAGCGAAAATGGTTAGCACCTTCATAACTTCATTCATTTTGTTGCTGATGCTTGAAAGATAAACATCAAGCATACCAGAAAGCATGTCCCTATAGCTCTCTACGCTATCTATAATCTGGATTGTATGGTCATAAACATCTCGGAGATATATCCCCGTAGATTCCTGTATGAGTGATGACTCACCCCGTTCCAGTGAATTGACCACTTCTCTTAGAGGCCAGATAGACTTTCGCAAGAATATCATTTCTTTCTTGAAAACACGGATAGTCTGTAATGTCTCTGCAGTCGGATTCGTTGCCAACTCTTGCTCCGTATCCTCTAGCCTTTCTCCAAATTGTTCTAGAATCACGAAGTAGTTGTCAACAATGCTATCAATTAAGGCGTAGGCAAGATAATCAGTTCCTAACTTCCTGACGCGTCCTTTCCCTTTTCTGATTCTCTCTCTTAGAGGCTCAAAAATCTTGCCTAAACGCTCCTGAAACGAAATGACGAAATTTGAACCAAATATTAGGCTAACTTGTTCCGCTTCTAACTGGTTCTTCTCCTTATCATCATAGTACAGCATCTTTAAAACAACGAAGATATGATCCCCAAAATCTTCTATTTTTGGACGTTGTTCTGTATTAACAATGTCCTCTAATACAAGGGGATGTAAATCAAAGTGTTTTCCGATTTTTTCTATTATTTCTATATCATGGAGACCATCTATGTTTATCCAGGTGATAGTAGGTTTATCCTTGAAGGGAAAACTTTCTTCAACCATTTTTGGTTCTTTCTCTTCAAGGTGTGCTTCATCGTAGTCAATGATTCTAATCCTTACCTTTTCGATCTTCTTCTCTCCAACATGGACAAGAGTACCAGGAGAAAGACCTACCTGTTGCTTTGCCCTCTTCATGAATAATCTAGGCATTACTTATTACCTCCGCAGCAATATTAAGTGTTTCCCCTCATTTCATGTAGTTTGCTGATTGTTACCTTCACTGCTCAATGCGTTGCCAAAGTATACCTTAGTATGAGGCCAGGGAATTTCGATACCTTCTTGATCGAAGCGGTCTTTAAGACGCTTTCGGAGTTCTCCCATTAAAGCCCATTGCTTTATTGGCTTGGTGTCACCTAGAATCTTTATCTCTACACCGTGGTCTCCCAGATTATTCACACGTGTCACCTCGGGAGTCGTCAATAAATCAGGGCCCCAAGCAGGGTCATCTTTAAGTTCCCGTCCTATCTCGTTAATCACACGGAATACGTTGCTCAGGTTCTCTTTATAGGATACTGTTATATCCAGATTTATACTTGACCAGTCTCGAGTCATGTTGCTTGC
>CAZIKS010000316.1:0-3067 GCA_964539795.1 uncultured Pirellulales bacterium | reverse complement strand
GCTTGACTATCAAGACAGTCGCTATACAAATGCCTTGTTCAATGTTAAAATAGGCGGTTTTTTGTGGGTCAAAATTTCACAGTCAAAATGAGAAGGATTAAAATGTTAAAATAGGTAGTTTGGGTGGGCTGCGCATGAGCATGGACAGAGATAAGGCGACAGGATTTGTCTGGAAAAATGTATTGAAGGATTTTAGATTTTGTGTATAATGGGTTGAACAACTTTGAGGAGACAGCTTTTAGGAAACTTTGAGATTTTATTTACGGTATAATAGATAGCGAACAAAAAGGGACGTATCTTATTATATTGGGATAAGATTATGAAACAGACCTTTGCCATTTTGATAGTTTTCCTGTGGTCCTCAATATGCTTCGCCTCAGGATGGAACGACTTCACCCTAGATATTGGGGATGGCTACAATGTTTTTCGAGCTAACAGCATGGATGTCTGCATCAGCAAAGATAACGGGAACCTGATTCTTTACCCTGACAAATACGACAAGCTCGGCCCAGTTATTCGATATATTACAACCACAGAGTTTATCTTTACAAAAAACTTCGGCAGAAAACCACGAAACATGTTTGATGGTGATACATTTCAAGACATAGATTCTTCACGAGAGTTTTTTTTCATTATTTCCAAAGTAACTGATGAAGTCACTGGTCCACTGTCAGCGGGTCAGTTTCACGGTCATCCAGAAGTAAAAAGTTTAGGTTCGCTCGACTGGCAGAAACCTAAGAATCCTACCTTTTGGCTCCCACTTTTAGGCACCCTGATGTTCCTTGCCTTCACAATCACAATTTTTGCCATCAAGTACTTCTGGATAACAATCACAGTTTCTGTTGTTGTGTTTGTCCTACTAATCAACAGCCTAAGAAAGAAACGAAAAGAGAAGGTAATTTGTGGCAATTGTTAAAATGGCGTAGTGAAAGCAGATTTTGATATTATTATGGAATTGAAAAACTTGTTTGCGCAGCCAAGCGTTAAAATCAGAAATGTCAGTTCAAATCAGAGGGCGCAACAATGAGAAATATAATCATTATCCTGCTGGTCATCACATCCTTTGGTATCGCCTCGGCTGGCAGCGACAAATATACCATCGACCGCGACAGACTCGACTGCTGGTCGGCGAAGTTTCGCAACTGGCATTATTACGGCAAACTGGTGATACCCCCAAGCCCGAAGGACAGCCTAAACTTCCAACTGACCGACTGCCCCCTTATCTACCGTATCGACGATAATAAGTGGTACATGTGGTACCTCGGCTACGACGGACGAGGGTACCAGACGGCCGTGGCTGAAAGTAACGACCTTGTAAACTGGAAGCCAAAACAGATGGTTATGAGCTTCGGGAAGCCCGGGGCCTTCGATTACGGCGGGGTAACTTTCGGCGGAGCTCTCTTCGAATCCTATGACCTCGACAAAATCGGTAAATTAAAAAAGTTCAAAGGCAAATATCGCGTCCTCTATGGCTGCTACCTCCGGCAGGGAGGCTACGAACTCGGCCCCGGCGCCCAGGGCTCCGCGTGGAGCTATGACGGGATTACATGGCACCGCCAGTGGGAAGATAAAGCCGTTCTTTCTATCGAAGGCGCCGCCGATTGGGAAAAAGAGACGATATATCAGCCCTGGCTGGTCGAACACGATGGAAAATTCTGGAACTTCTACAACGCCTATGGTTCAGGAGGAGGTCAGATAGGGGTGGCCATTTCGAACGATTTTGTCACGTGGCAAAGATACGCGGAAAATCCCATCCTTCGAACGGGCCCGGCCGGCTCCTACGACAGCGGCTACTGCTCGGACCCGAAAGTCTTCCGCGACGGCGACCACTGGGTAATGATATATTTCGGGGTAGGTAAAGGCGGGGAACATATAATGGCGGCATTTTCAAGAGACCTTCTGCATTGGACGGCCCACCCAGAGCCTCTCTATAAGGCAGGGGGACATCCAACAGGGCTCGACAGTCATGCCGCCCACAAAATAACGCTGATATATAATCCTCAAAAAGATACTTACTATATGTTCTACTGCGCCGCGGGCAATAAAGGCCGAGGAATCGCGTTGTTGACCAGTAAAGCCCTGTCAAAAGAGCAAAAGATAAGTCCCTAAAAAATCCTGTCGTGCCAAAGCCCTTAAACTATATAAGGTTTCATATATTTTCAAAGCTACTGCAGAGAGAGGACTTTAAAATTGGAAATTTTGAAAATGGCACGTGAACCTATAGCCCTGAATCCTATTTTTCCGCCTGTTGGAATTTGATCTTCGATCTCCTGTGGATCGGTAAAAGCACTGGCCAACTTTCCATCGACGTACAATTTACAAGCCGGGCCCCGTTTGACAATAGCTACATGGTACCATTTATGTATCTGCTTACAGGGATCTTCGCCCTGTGCCATAAGATGTATGCCGGGATTACGCCGCCAGTTTGAAAGCCCCGTATGCTCTGCATTATCTTCGTAGCGGCTTAATGAAACATGATAGGAACGTGTAGAAGCATTTTTGTCGATATAATCAGCAAATATGCCCTTGCGTTTCGGAACACCCGTAATAGCATCGGCTCCGTTTATTCCTTTCATAGCGATAAAAGTAATCACGAGGCCGTTTTTTTCTTCAGCGAAGAAATCATATTCGAGCCTGATGTTATCCTGGAAATCCTTTTTACAAAAAACCATACAACCAACGCCGCCCTGTCTTGAGCCTGAACAATCCAATCTCATGATGCCAGGTTTTGGGTTGGTGACTCCATCAACCAATCCCTCAAAATGCCAGTTGTCGAGATGTTCAAAGTTGTCCTGATATATCAGCCTACCAGATTGTAACTGATCGGCTGGGAGTTTTTTTGTCGTATTGCAGCTTATTGTCGATACCAGCATAATTACCGTAATTAAGGAAGCGGTATTTGAACTTTTCAATTTTTTTAACTCCGAAATAAGATTTAGTTAAATATTTCCAACAATCGCTGCTTCTTTAATATTTATCCGCCTATGGCGGACTCGCCTGTCCTCCGTAGTCCCTAAGCAGGAAATAGCGCTAGCGTGGTACACTATTGCGCTAACTTAATAAATAG
>CAZIKS010000315.1:0-3082 GCA_964539795.1 uncultured Pirellulales bacterium | reverse complement strand
ATTATACCCCAGTCGTTTACAGGTAAAAACCTGGCGGGTCAGGCTATTATACCAACAGTTTTTCCACCTGGTACAGTACCTCTAAAAACGGACGTCACAAAGTCGCATCGCCGCTATCCAGGAAGAGATGCGCGATATGGGCGAGATAATCCTGCTCAATATCTCTCATCGCCCTGATCGCCGCCAGGTTAGCTACCATCTGGCTCCTGCACAGCTTCTGATGAAATTTGGTTGATGACATTCCACGTTCTGCAACTGACCAAGGAGGTAAACAAATGTCCACCCATCACCCACAACACATTTTGTGCGCCGTGCGCAGACGTCCCGGTGGTGAGGAGACGGTGAATCGGGCCATTAATTTGCTTTTCTTCCTATGACGGTTTACCAAGCTCTCTCGTGACGAGAGACCAGATGGAAGTCAACCCGCTTGCATGCGGGATGATGTTGGTATGAGAATTGCAACCTATCAATCAGTCTTGTCCGCATATACATCGATTAGCTGTTGTAATTACTTACCACACAATTTTGCCCCCAGATAATCCAATAATTACATATAAGGTGGTTCTAACATGAGTGAAAACAACCAGATTGTAATCAACCCTAATACTGCAACTGTTGATGAATTAACCCAAATTACGGGCATCGGTCCAGATTTGGCTGGGCGCATTATCAAAGCCCGCCCGTATGATACTTTAGAGGACCTGACCCGGGTGAGCGGAATTGGGTCAAATTTTCTGAAACGCATCGAACCCTTCCTCACACTTGAATCCACACCGGATGAGGCTGAAAAGGAAGAATCAACGCCCGATGAAAGTGAACTCGACGAGCAGGATGCACCAACCAGTCAGGAAGAATCCCAATCGCCGGAAGAGTTGGACGAAGAAGAAACCCCCGTCGAAGAAGATCTTGTTATCCTTGAAAGTGAAACAGATGAAATTGCCGTAATGGAAGGAGAAAGTCTTGAAGAAGAATCACCCATTGACCTGACTAATGAACAAACAGTATCAGAACAACCCGCAATCGAGCCCCCAGCTGATGAAGGCATCCCTGCTCCAGAGGAAAAGGTTGAAACCCAACCCAAACCATTAACTTACCCACAGGGTATCTCCCACTCTTCAGCGATTGGATGGTCGGCTCTCTTTGGATTTCTCGCCATGCTTATGGCGTTAATCTTAACCCTGGGGATAATTGCCAGCATAAATGGCGGCAGCCTGAAATTCGTTACCCAAAACGAATATAGCCAACTGGCATTGGATGTTGAAGAAGCGAAAGCAGAATCCGAGATCATCCAACAGGACCTTGAGAGTTTGCGTGTGCGTGTTGACAACCTTGAGCCTCTCGGCGGGCGGGTGAGCACTGTGGAGAAATCTATCGGAGCGATCCAGGGCGAGGTGGATGTTGCCCACAAACTCCTGGGTGAAATCTCAAGTGAGCTAGAAACACTAACCGAGGAGTATTTAGGTCTGGCTGCAGAAATCGAAACTTTCAAAGCTAAACTGAACCGTTCCCAGAACTTTTTTGAGAGCATGCGGAACCTTCTAAATGACCTGTTCCCTGAGGAGGGAAGCCAATGAGCACTCAATATTCAGAACCCCAAGAACCTTCATTCTGGAAAAAACTGTGGCGCTTTCTGTGGACGCTGCTGCTGATCGTGCTCGTATTAGCTGCAATCGGAGCTGCTGTCTACTTCATGGCGCCGTTTGTTTACCAGGAGTATATTGAGCCGGTTCAAGAGCATTCTTTCCAGCTGGATATGCTGGCTGAACAGGCGCAGCAGCTCGACGAACGGCACACTGACCGCATGAATGCCATGGGGAACCGCCTGGATGAGCTAGAACTGCAAAACGATAAATACAAAGAGGGATTCGCTGGTCTGGAAGAACGCATATCACTGGTAGAGACAACCCAAGCTGGTCAACTTGATGAGATCGAAGAGTTGAAACCGTTAATGATAACAGTGGAGGATATCGAAAAACTGCTCGAAAGCATACAGTCTGAAATTGGTGATATTCAGAATTCGCAGAATTCGATGAAGGAAGATATTAAAGACCTCCAGAAAGGTCAATCGGACCTGGAAAAAGGACAGGATGAACTGGGTTCCAGCATAGAAGAGAATAAAGTACAGTTAGAACTGCTGTTGAGCGAGACAGCCCAGACCCGGCAGGAAGTACAACTAATAAAAGTAATGGAGCTAATCACACGCGCCCGTTATAACCTTGTACAGGGCAACCTGAGTCTGGGGCGGGCTGACATCCAATCCGGCAGGGATATTATCTCTAAGATTCAGGAAGAGGCGCAACCATTCCAGGTCGAGGCTCTGGTTGAAATAGCCACTCGACTGGATACCTCTTTAGCAAACTTGCCCGGTTCACCCCTCAGCGCGGCAGACCAACTGGAAGCCGCCTGGCAAATGCTAATTGAGGGTTTACCAGAAGAGCCAGAAGAAACGCCCGAACCGGAAGTCACAATCACGCCTACTCCCACTCCCACTCCTTCGACATGAAAGTCATTCGACTAAAAAATCGTAATTCAAAGGGATCGATCTGGTTAACATATCGTTTGCCGGGGATGATTTTTTACACCTTTCCCGCATGAAATCAATTTGACCATCTGAAATTCCAGCAGCCCTTAAACGAACTGTGTCGTTTATCTCGCCGTATCCGGATACTTGCTTTTTAAGACCTAAATACGATTGATCAATAAAATAGCAACTGGTTTCTTCCACTTTTTCGCCACTAACACCATAGAGCTTGTTTTCTCCAGTCCCCACCAGGTCATCAAGGGCTTGGAACACTACCGAATTATAGTAGACCTGTGCAAGTGGACAGTGCAGCTACACCAGGTCTAATGCTTCTACATCAAGCTAGTGCAGGCTGCGCTCAATGAATTGTGTCAGGTTCTGGCGGTTGTAGCCTTCTGTAACGTGGGGAGCCAAGTGGCAGCCTGCTTAGGTGGACGATCGGTTTGTTGATAATGCAGTACTCTTTGATCAATTGTATTAATGTGGAAGAAGGATTGGATTTTCTGGTAAGAATCACAGCACTTTTACACTCCTCATATATTGCGCTTGCGTGTTTCTAAC
>CAZIKS010000314.1:0-3101 GCA_964539795.1 uncultured Pirellulales bacterium | reverse complement strand
CAAACCCAATCTCAAAAATGCCAAAATGAACCTAAGTTCTGTTAAAACAAAGGATTATAGAAATGAACCCCCCCTTCGCCCGCCGGCAAAACAAACCCAATTCAAACCCAATCAAACCCAATTTCACCAACACCGACAGCCTCTCAATCAGGCGGCTAACTGTGGTAATTTGAAAATGGTTGGCGTATTATAACGAAACTGAAATATGAAAGATTGCTCGTTAAAGCCTTAAATCGG
Organism: uncultured Pirellulales bacterium; assembly: GCA_964539795.1. Taxonomy (GTDB): domain Bacteria; phylum Planctomycetota; class Phycisphaerae; order Sedimentisphaerales; family Anaerobacaceae; genus CAZTKW01. Next base: position 2,864 of record CAZIKS010000314.1, on the reverse strand, counting down.
AAATACAGACTGAAAGGAACTGTCATGGGAATAGAAGAAGAAATAATAAAGGTTGAGTATGGTATGAACACCACACTTGTAACGCTTGAGTATGATAAGATTTTGGAAGAGCAGCAAATCAATTCCCTGCACAGTGCCATCATACCTGTAATTGATAAAAACGCCGAAGGAAAGTTAATCTTAAATTTCTCTAATGTTCAGTTTATGTCCTCGTCTCTTTTAGGCCTGCTGGTAAAGGTCCATAAGAGAGTTTGTGAGCACGGCGGCCATCTCAAGCTTCTGAATGTGAATGCGAATATTCATAAAGTTTTTGAAATTACGCGCCTGACAAAAATCTTTGACATTGTTAAAGCTTCTTGATGCCTTCGTTTTACTGTCCGGAGACTATAATCAGCAAAACGTCATGCATATACTTGTGCTGTGATATGCCTGTAAGCCATTATGATTAAGGCGGTTACAGCGAAATATTTTTAGCACAGTGCGAAACTGAACAATATCGACCTGAAACTGATTATCATCATAATCTGCGGTCGAGTTTGCGATAACTTACTGCCTCGGCAATATGTTCAGGGGCTATTTCCTTGCTGCCGGCCAGGTCCGCTATTGTACGGGCCACCTTGCAGATCTTGTCGTGGGCGCGGGCGCTTAAACCGAACTCCGTCATCGCCTGTTTGAGTATCATTTCAGACGGCGAATCGAGCTTGCACAAATTCCTGACCTGCTTGTGACTCATCCTCGCGTTGGTCTGCCCGTCGACCTCGCCGAAACGCTCTTTCTGAATCTCTTTCGCTTTTGTAACATCGGCCCTCATCGTACCCGAGTCGAGCTGCCGCGACTTCGAACGCAGCTTGCTGAAGCTTACCGCCCCGACATCAATATGAATATCAATCCTGTCGACTAAAGGGCCTGATATCTTTGATATGTAGCGTTCTATCTGCCCGGGGCTGCACTTGCACCTGCGAACATCCGTGCCGAAATAACCGCACGGACAGGGATTCATTGCCGCAACTAACATAAACTGCGCCGGAAACCTGATTGTCCCTTTCGCACGCGAGACCGCAATAAAACCGTCCTCGATGGGCTGGCGTATCAGCTCGAGGTTATGTCTCGGAAATTCTGCGAACTCATCCAGAAACAGTATCCCAAAATGTGCCAGTGACAATTCGCCGGGCCGCGGATTCACTCCGCCGCCTACCAGGGCCGGACCGCTTGCGGAATGATGAGGTGTTCGAACCGGGCGTGTCGCCAGCAACGATTTGTTTTCCCCCAAAAGACCCACAGAAGAATATATACACGTTGTTTCCAGAGATTCCGCCAGGCTCAATGGAGGCAGGATAGTCGCCAGTCTTCTGGCAAGCATTGTTTTGCCCGCTCCCGGCGGGCCTATCATCATAATATTATGCCCTCCCGCCGCTGCAATGGTCAATGCACGCTTGACGTTTTCCTGCCCCTTAACTTCCGCAAAATCAACCTCGTAATTTGATGCCTCCTTAAAAAGCTCGTCGATGTCAACGAATGTCGTCTCAAGGGGCACATCTCCGGTCAAAAATCCCACTGCTTGTGTCAGCGACCCCACACCATATACCTCGACCTGCTCAACAACAGCCGCTTCCTGGGCGTTTTCAAGCGGCACGAGCATCTGTGTGAAACCTTTTGCCGCAGCGGTCATCGCCATGTTTAATACGCCGTTTACAGGCCGGACCCTGCCATCCAGGGCCAGTTCGCCCAAAATAACCAACTTCTTAAGGCTCGGACTTGCAAGAACCCCCTGCCCTATAAGCATCCCCAAGGCAATCGGTAAATCAAAGGCCGGCCCAACCTTCTTCACATCAGCAGGCGCCAGATTTACAAGCGACTGTGTTTTGGGATATTTGTAACCGCTGTTGGTGATGGCACTTCTGACCCTTTCTATACTCTCCTTAACTGCCGTATCCGGCAGACCTACGATGATGGATTTCTCAAATCCCCCACGCCCGACATCCACTTCAACCTCACAAACAATACCATCGATTCCAACTAAAGTAACACTCTGAAGTCTCGCTAACATACGTTATCTCCCATATTTTTAGATTTGAAAAGTGCATTTTAAGGATTGTTTTTCTTGGCTGCAAGTAATTTTAGCTTGCGATGTTACATTTTTATAAATTTTCTGCTTTCAGGCAAAAGACTTCTTAAATCAAGCCCCAGCGGCAAAAATAAAGACCCGGCGGCGGCCGAGTTTGCCGCTGCCGGGTCTGTTTATTAGCTTCAATCTTTTTATCGAGATATTACGTGCCGGGAGTCGGAGCAAGGGCCTCCCAGTTGATTACGTCATTGCCGTAATTGCCGGGAACCTTGCGGTGCAGCGACGAACCGTCGCCGTTCTGGCCATCAGGCTCAGTCGGCCACGGGTCTTCGCCTTCCGGATGGAAACCGTCGCTGTAAACCACCCGGTCAATGCGGATGTAATAACGCTCGCCGGTACCCTCGTCCTGGTCGCCGGGCATGGCAATCTGTAGCTTCTCGCCGGCGTTACTTAGCTTGCCCAAAGGCCATTCAACACGCTGGATACCACCCGGGGCGCTGTACTCAGCCTCAAAGTCCACCAGGTCCCTCACCAGCAGCAAATAGCCGCCGGCAGGTATGCTTGCACCCGGCGGCATATTACAATCTATCCCGCCGTCATCGGTGAACTTCCACGGAACATCCCCCTCATATAGATTAACCGTTGAACCGGTAATATTGTAAAGCTCCACAAATTCGGCTGTTCCTACAATGTCCGGATGATACATAATCTCGTTGATTACTATCGGGCCTACCTTCGGTCCGGAGTTGACATAGCCCCGAGTCTGCGAATCCATCGACACAAAGTTATGGGTACCGTC
>CAZIKS010000313.1:0-3106 GCA_964539795.1 uncultured Pirellulales bacterium | reverse complement strand
TATTTCATATTGTAAAATAACTGCTTGCCATATTTTACTTTAAACTCACATTTCTTGTTCTTCGCCCAATAGGGTTTTTCTATGTAATCAGCATAGTAATGATTACTCCCTTTAGTATTATCTAATAATCGATCATAAATAATACCATGCGCCACCAAGCGGCACTCACGCCAAGCAGAATCAGTATGGTTGCGGCTCGGTATAGTAGACTTTACCGTTTTCTCGTAGTTAACGTCTTTCTTATTCCAACAACTGAATTGCTTCCTTTGCAGTACGACTTCCTTATAGGTATCAGGCCACCGATCATCCAGCATTCTGTTCTTTATAACCCAACCCACAGCGACTTTTCCCTCTATAGGAGATCCCCTGGCCTCACCAAATATAGTAGCTGTTACTAAGTCAAGTTCATCCTTGCTACAAAGATCAATTTTTTTCATTCTCTTCCGCCTCTTTTATTCTTGCAAACCGCATCATTCGCTTTTCATTATCACAAACTTTACAATAACAAGATATCCCATTACCCCTCGCTATATCACCATAGAAAAAATTAACGTCCAAGTACTGTTCACATGAAGGGCACCACCGCTCATTATCAGATTCTGCATTTGGTACTATAATTGTACGACCTTTGGTCTTTGTGCCTCTACGGTCACAATATCCCTTCCCCATGAATAATTATCCCCCTCTATATCAAAATAAACTATACCAAAATCAACTCTCTTGCTTGGTATACGAGCACCAAACTTGGAACCCAACCCCTGTAATGCAGGAAGTACCATCGCTAAAAAATTATCATTACCTATATAATCAAATGAATGTCCATGCCCTCTAAGAAATATGTCAACTAGTGGCTGTTCATTCCTTAAAGCCCATATTACGTTCCAAAGCCATTCTTTCGCCAACGGGGTTCCTTTTCCATGAGGAATAGATGAATTAGATGTGAAATGCTTTAAGTCAAATGTGACATCATCAACCTTCACCCATTCTTGGCCACCGATCTTATTAGCATTTACCTTCTCGGCAACTGGGGTCTCAAAATCCTCTTTACTACCCACATGATAGGCAGTTCCAAAAACCATAACAATATCCTTAGCATCCCACATATTAATGCAGTCGGCAGCCATATCTCCCTGCTCATGCCGATCAGGTGTTATCAACTCCGTACTACCGCTCTTCTCACCCCTGCCATCAATGACATCCCCCAGTACAAGAAGCACATCAGCAGGTCCATGCTCCTTAACCATTCTGTAGTATTCACCCCAAAGAGCCCTCTGAGCCGTATTCCATTTTGTTGTTGACCTATCGGCATAATCAGGAGGCGTAAGCCCTACCCTATGTCCACAATGCAAATCTGATATAGCAATAACTCTTTTTTTCTTTTTCTTCACCACAAACTCCCTTTAAGGTTTACGGAAAAGGTAATTCAGCAGACGTGCTATTAAACTATGCCTCACTGTCTCTATCTGCTCGTAAGTAGTATAGCGACTCTCCGCCAAATAACCAAAATGACATAATAGCAGCTCACAGACTTCATGAGCCGCAGCCTCCCTTAAATCCTGTAAGGTAAAACCCTCTGTTTTCGTAAAAGTCTTGCTCAACCTGATAATGGCGCTCTTAGCTGTTATGTTATAGGCACATTCAGCCGCATTATTATCATCGTCCACCCCACCATGCTCTACAATCACATCCCAATCCAGTAATCCAAAAACATGTATCCACTTGAGTACCTCTTTTCGGAATACTTCAAAATGCTTTTTGTTCGTAACGCCAATATCCCCCATGGTTACTCCAAATGGCTGATTATGGTTGTTATACTATCATTGGTATCTATTGTTTTTATACTCCGAATCGCTATATAGGGTCCGTACTTCTTAATCAATGCTATTAAAGCTTGTGATAAAGCTTTATACTCTTCTTTTGTTTTCACTCCCATGGCAAATAGACATCCCTTGTGGAAACATACCCTTTATTAACTTCCAGTACAGCCTCCAGGTTATCCAGCGTTATGGGTATAGTGTCTAATGACTCTACATATTTCTTTATTCGTGTGATATCCCTGAAGGTACACCCGTTAACCTTCCCGCGGCGTTTACCAATTTTGTTCTTTATCGTAGTATCTGGATGATAGAGCTTAGCCAGTTGACGATATTGTTTCCTTATAACGGCCTTAACATGCCTAATCCCCAAGGCCATATCCTCATCGGTAATATTAAACCGCTTGCTAAACCACGATTGCTCCACCTCAGTAAAGCCTTTGCCTAAAATACCTTGCTGTGCATTCCAGGATGATCGGTCACCCCGCTGTTCGTCTGTCGGCAATTTGCTCTGCTTGCTTGAATCTTTCATATTCCTCCTCATAATCGTCTACCATCCCGCACTCAATCCAATCATTGTTCAGTTTATGGTACCAGCATTTATTAGGCCCTCTGCAATACGCGTTAAAATAACTTCCCTCTATATGTATCAGCTCACATTCTATTACCTCTATTTTTTTGATCCTCATAATTACAGCTCCATAAGGGTCAAATTACCCGTCTTTCAGGCTATCTCAGTGATTTTCATCCTTTTTCACGCTTATTCATAGTACTCGCTCATCTCGGCATTTATCTCATCTTCTATGTTTACAGGAGACTTAAACTCCCCGTCCCGCCGGTCCTGCACCATCCCTATAACTTTTTTCGGCTTACTGCTCTCCATAGCCCGCTTGCTTAAGGACGCCAAAGTATGGTCATGCTCAATTGATCCGAATATCCCCACGTCTTTAGGCACTACCCTGGTAATCCAGTTCATAGCGAATTTGTAGTTTTCCATCAAAGCACGCCTTACCTTATTCTCCATAGCAGCTTTGGCTTCTTCATCACCATTTTTCATCACCTTATAATAACCATAAGGCAGTAACCATTCGGGCATTTCCATATTCCAGAACATCGACAAAATAGTTATGGCCTTAGACTTGCTGAATTGTGTAACGGCATCCAGCTTAAGCTTCCTGCTCAACTCATTGTGCTTGGGAATGTTGTCAGGCACGTTCTTTTGTAAACCCGTCTCTATTACAGGTGAGTGCTTGAATTCCTTTGGCACCTCTTTTCGTTTACGACGTGGCATA
>CAZIKS010000312.1:0-3130 GCA_964539795.1 uncultured Pirellulales bacterium | reverse complement strand
CTGGTGGGCGGCACGTAAAAACGAAACCGGCGCTAAATACAAGTTTTTCCAAAACGATACAGAAATGATATTCTACTCGCCCACTGAAATCTTGATGGAGGGCGGCTGGTGGGGTGGTGAGATTTACATTTACTCAACCCCAGGAACTCTTTACTGGGCATTAAAGCAACACCCGGAGTTCCGCCTGCGGTGGGCCGACCGTGCCCATAAGCATATGTTCAACGCCGGTGCCCTGACACCCGGTAAGGTTGAGGCACGCTATGAGGCCAGAGCCAACGAAATCTACGAAGCGGTTGTCGGAGAGTCGGCCCGTTGGGGTGATTACCCGGGCCGCGGACCACTGTACACCCGCAGCGGTCACTGGACGCCCGAACGCAATCGGCTTTTGACTCAGTACTTCCCCACTCGCACAAACTATATGCTCAACGCGTTTCGCAGCCGTGATCTTTATCCCTCTGTCGCGGCGCCTTCGTTCAATCAGCACGGCGGGCAGGTTTCGCCTGGGTTCAGCTTGACTATGAGCGCTCCAGCCGGCACTATCTATTACACCCTTGACGGCAGCGACCCACGCCAGCCTTGGACCGGAAATCCTGTCGGAACGCAATATACCGGCGGGTCTATCACGTTGACCAAGAGCATCCACGTCAAGGCACGAGTTAAGAGCGGCAGCACCTGGAGCGCGTTGAATGAAGCGGTCTTTGCTATAGGCCTACTCACAGATAACCTGCGGATTACCGAGATTATGTACCATCCAAGGTACACCGGCAATCTAAACGACCCCAATGAGGAATACATTGAACTCAAAAATATCGGACAAGATACACTGAATCTGAATCTGGTAAGATTCGCTGAAGGAATCAACTTCACCTTCCCCGACATGGAACTTGACCCCAACGAATTCGTCGTAGTTGTGAAAGACCAGGGTGCATTCGAAGCACAATACGGCACATCAGTCAATACAGCAGGCCAGTACACCGGCAGCCTGGCCAATGATGGGGAAAGGATTAAGCTGGAGGATGCTATTGGCCGGACGATTCTGGACTTTGAGTACGAGGATGGCTGGCGTCCAATCACCGACGGAGACGGTTTCTCTCTGACTATGATAGAGCCCGGCGGCGGCGACATGTATTGGTCGGACGAAGGACTGGTCGCACACTGGAAGTTCGATGACGGCTCCGGCAGCACCGCGATAGACAGCGCCGGCAGCAATAACGGGACCCTGTATGGAGACCCAACCTGGACAGCCGGCCGAATTGATGGAGCTTTAAGCTTTGACGGTGACGGCGATTACGTCTCTGTTGCTCCCATCGCTGCTTTGGCAGGGGACACTTTAACCGCGCAGGCATGGATACGTGTAAGCGAGTTTGCAGGGTTGTGGAATCCTGTACTGATGCAGTATGATTCGAGTACCTATGATGGTTACTATTTCTATGTTTCTGATGATAAACCTGACTTTTACGTTTTTAATAGTCCGAATCTTGCCCGAGTGACTTCACCCGAAGCAATTAGCGCAGACCAATGGTATCATGTTGCTGCAACCAATGATGGCTCCAATCTGAAGCTGTACGTTGATGGCCGGCTGAAAGATAGTGTCTCCTCAACTGGTTTTACAGGTGTTAGTTACGAGGCTTATATTGGTTACGAACCTACTACTCCACTCTATTACACCGGCCTAATCGACGATGTTCGCATCTACAATCGGGCAGTGAGCGAAAGTGAATTTCAGAATATGGGCGACCCGATGATGGGACGCTGGAGTCGGAAAGACTCCTGGCGTGCAAGCGTATACCGCAACGGCTCGCCCGGCTGGGATGATAGCGGCATTTTGCCCAACCCCGGCGCCGTGGTAATCAACGAAGTGATGTCGCATTCGAACGCTGGCCCTGACTGGATTGAGCTGTACAACACGACCGGCGAGCCCATCGACATTAGCGGCTGGTTCCTGAGTGACAATGACAGGAGCGATCCTTGCTTGATGAAATACAGGATTGCGGATGGGACAACGATAAATGCGAACAGTTACATCGTTTTCTATGAAGACGTGAATTTCAACAATCCGGACGATCCTGGTTATATTGTGCCCTTTGCCTTTAGTGAGAATGGCGAGGAGGCGTGCCTGTCCTCGTATCTGGACCCGAATGGCATGTTGACCGGCTACCGTGAGGTGGAGGATTTTGGTCCTTCGCAGACCAACCTATCGTTTGGCCGTTACTTCAAGAGCAGCACAGGCAATTACAACTTTGTTGCAATGGATTCCAATACGCCGAATGATGATAACGCGTATCCCAAAGTCGGACCGATTGTGATCAACGAGATTATGTACAATCCACCAACCGGCAATCAGAATGAGGAATATATCGAACTGTACAACATCACTGGAGCACCGGTGACATTATACCGCCTTGATAAATACACACCGTGGAGGTTCACCGATGGTATTGAGTATACCTTCTCGTCCAGTCCAGTTGTCACGATACCTCCTTCTGGTTATCTATTGGTGGTGAAGGAGGACATGGAAGACTTTAAGGCAGCCTTTGAAGCAAGATACGGGTATACGCTGCCGCCTGGCGTTCAGGTTATCGGCGATTATGATGGCTGGTTAAGCAACGCCGGCGAGAGGTTGCAGCTTAGTATGCCCGGCGATGTTGATGAGTTTGGCACGCGTTATTATATCCGGATTGACAGGGTGAATTACACTGATGGTTCACATCCTGAGGATTGTCCGGGCGGTGTGGACCTCTGGCCATTTATGGCGGACGGCTATGGTTTCTCACTTATTCGTAAGGTACCGACTGCTTATGGCAATGACGTAATCAATTGGGAAGCGGCTTCACCTTCGCCTGGTGTCTCCAACCCGTAGAACCCTTGGGGAAAAGGCAAATACCAGGTGTTCAACGTCAGTGAAAATGGCAGCGAAGCGAAAGTTGAGAGACAGGATTTACCCCGCCTTTGGCGGGCTTGTTTTATCGGTTCGGCTGAGCTCACCGAAGCCCTGTTAATCCCGTCTAAAACCGAAATGAGAGTTTAGGTAGCCACGAAGTGTGAGCTTTTTAGATTTTGCCGCTTTGTCAGCGAACAGCTTCACTGTTCAGAGTAGTTTTGGCAGACTGTATGACTCCTGTGTCCCTAC
>CAZIKS010000311.1:0-3186 GCA_964539795.1 uncultured Pirellulales bacterium | reverse complement strand
GATCAATCTGCTCTGGAGAGAAGACAAAAGGGAGGTAATGCCACTCCTTTAGTGGAGGAACATCCTTAAGAGGATTTTCTTTAAAATCTCCCTGACGAACTAAGTATTGAAAGAACACTCGCAGGGCAGAAAACACTCTGTTAATGGTGCGTGGTTGCCAGGGGAGCTTTGTTCGCAGCTGAAGGAAAAAGGCAGGATGTAAAGAGTCCTTTTCAATCTTCTGTTTTGCCAGGTAGCGGTCACACATTAAAAGGTGTGATCGTGTGGCTTTGGTTTCATAACCTACGCCTTGACGATAACGGAGGTAGCGTTCAAACTGTGGTGCCAGATAACTTTTAAACTGTTTCATCAAAGAGGACCTTGCGCATAAGATTGATGTGGATATGAAGGTATTTGCGGGTTGATTCAATGTTTTTGTGTCCCAGCATTTCCTTTATCTCATAGATTGACATGCCCGCCTCAAGCAGGTTCTGTCCATAGGTATGGCGTAAGCCAATAGGCAGTTGATGGCAACTTCAGCTCACGCATACAGGTGCTGATCCAATAGCTTACAGTAGTCCGAGCAACGGGTATAAATGGGGCTTTAAGAGCTAAAAAAAGGGTTCGATGTTTACTTTGCGGTCTTCCACCAATAATATAGGCAGCTATGGCTTTGATTGTTTCTTCAGGCAAGGGCAGCTTTAAGGGATTATTGCTTTTGCGGTTTTTAATACATATCTCCCGCTTACTAAAGGAGATATCATCCAGGCTGATCAAACTTATCTCCCTGGGGCGAAGTCCCAGGAAGTAGGCCAGATGGAGCATGGCATAATTTCGAAGATCTCTTTTGGAAGAAAGATTTTGACTCAAACGGCAAAACAGTCTTTTAACTTCCACTGGCCGTAAGAACTTGGGTGGTTTGGCCTGAGCAAATTGGGGTGCACCTACCACTAATGGAGCAAGATCCCTGCGCAATATCCTTTTCTGGTGATAGAGATAACTTAAGAATCCCCGAAGGTAAGAGCGGTAGAGCCGGCAGGTTGATTGCTTAAATGGTTTGTTAAACTCCGCAAGGAAGGCATCTATCTGTTCAATCCTTATGCTTAAAAGCTTAATCTTTGAATCCTCAAGGTAATCGTTAAAAGCAGAAAGCACTCTTTGGATAGAGATAAGCTTATCAGGTCGAAGCTGATGGGCCTTTTTGTAATAAGCCACATACTGTTCATAGATTTCTGGCAGCTTATAGTACTGCCCTTTTAAAGGTCTTTTTATCCTCTTTTGTTCAAGAAGGTAGCTGGCAAACTTTTTTATTACCCTGTTTACCTCGGTTGAGGGTTTTCTTCCCTGGAAAGCCCTTAAGGTATCCCAGGTAAAAATATCATCCCAGGTAATTTTCCTTTCTCTTACAAAGCCTAGAAATCTTATAAGGATCTTTTCATATGCCTTAAGACCGCTTTCAGCATAGCCACTTGATATCATCCACTCAAGATAATCGCTTGTAGCCTGCTCCAACATATTCTCTTTCTCTCCAGATAGCAATTGAGCTTTTATTCCCTCAGATAAGCTGTTTTGTGGCCTCTTTTTATTATTGCCCACCTCCCGCCTCCATAAGTGATTGCATTACAAGCTGTCTAACTGTTGCCGGGTCCTCTCTTGGTTCTGAAACCTTTAACGGCTTCGGGGGCAGATCAAGAACCTGAAAGATGGTTCCATCAAAAGCTATCAAGTCCTTTTTTATAAGCCCGCTTCTTGCTTCAAGGTACTGGTCAAGTGTGAGTTGAAGAAAAGAGCAGATGGCATCATAACTGTAAAAAGAAAGACCATAGCGATCTGAAACTATAATAAGGAACAGGTACAAAAGTAGTTCCTTTTGGGTAAGGGTTGCTAAAAAACCATCTGCCAGAAAGCGGTGAGGGATGAAACTAAAACCCCCCTCGATACGCCGGATCCGGTTAGGATCAAGAACCTTTTTCTTTATCATGATGAACTCCCTTCTTTTTATTATTATGGAAAGGATACACAATCCATAGATAAAGAGTCCATCACATCTTGAAAACACCATGTGGGGTAGTTGTCTGATTTATGACGTATTTTTAAGCACTTGCCTTACCATCACCTCTTGAAAACGCTGATAGAGTAGTTGGGAAAAATATTCAATAATTACAAGATGTTGGATGCCTATCACCTCTTGAACATACCTTTGGGGTAGTCCTGACTTGAAACGGCTTTTTGGTAATACATAAACGCTGCTTTCTGGCTGGAAAGAGGTTTTTGATTGGTCGCCCCCAGTTGCAGCCTCAAGCTTCTTCTGTAGATAGTTGCTCTTAAAATAATCAGAGTTTTCTCTGTTCCACTTTTCACACATCTTCCTGTGCCACTCCCTTTGGCATTGATGGTTACCACAGGTCTTCTGACGATCCTTAAGCCGAGGGTTAGGTATAAACCAACGTCTGCAAATTCGGCATGGCCGTTTTCGGGTCAGCGTCTTTCTCATCGCTTTCTCCTTTTAGGTTCATGAGAAAATGACTTTAAGCAATATTTTTGGGGGAATAAATCTTAAACTTATACGAGGAAATCCGGAGGAATTATAAGAATAAAAATGAATTAAAAGAATGATATGGATGTTTAATATTTTTGATGAATACAGGTAAGAATAAAATGGATGGAATTAAACACTCGCAACATAATCATACTCACAACATAACTGAAGTGATGGTTAAAGAAACAGAGATCTAAAATTACACACACTATCTGCTATCATGGATAGTAATTGGACGCCGAATCTTTTTTAAAGGTTACTAAAGCAAGTATCCACTCAAAAATTAGTCCGGGTTTGTAATTATGCAAGCGTTAGATTTAATCATGATTGCTACATTTCTCCTGCTTACAAGCTTTTTTGCAAAAGAGAGGAAATGGGGTCAAATCTTTCCTCTTGACATTTCAATTTAAGACTAATTGCATAAAATATCATTTGTCAAGAATAAAGATTTGACCCCCAATTACTACTCAAAAAATAATCTCTTCAGAAATTTCCTTGGTTAATATCTATTGATATTCACTGCATTACACGCTATAAATGTCAGAGGGCAAGGAAACAGGTGTTGGCAGTGAGATGCAATATGACTAATGAGTTGCTTGCTGCGAGCTAAAAACGACACCGCTCAGATAAAATGACCCGTTTTTGCTCAGATAAATTGAGCCATTTGT
>CAZIKS010000310.1:0-3244 GCA_964539795.1 uncultured Pirellulales bacterium | reverse complement strand
CTACAGCACCCATCCCAATGAATGCTTTTTCTCCTATCTTCCTCTGGTTCCTGATTGAGGCCCCGATCCCCACATATGACCCATCCTCTATGATTACGCCTCCTCCAAGACAGGTAAGAGCTACGATCAGACAGTTCTTTCCGATTTCTACATTGTGAGCAACGTGAACAAGGTTATCAATTTTAGTGCCCTCCCCTATAATCGTATCCTCTAAAGCCCCCCGATCAATGCAAGTGCCAGAACCAATTTCCACATCATCACCGATAATTACTCTTCCAATGTGGGGGAATCTATGGTAGGATCCATCTTCATCCTGTTCAAATCCAAAGCCATCAAATCCAATGGTGCAGTTAGGACCAATGCGAACATTCTTCCCCAGCACCACATAATCATAATTAATTATAGCACTTGGATGAATACCGGGGGGTTCTCGAGGCATGAAGAACGCCCTGACAATCTTGATGAACCATAGACGGGGATTAGCAACGATAATCATGTTTTTATCTGATACAGGTGGTCCACAACAAATAATTAGCCCAGCATTACTTGAGTTTATCATTTCAAGGGCCTTATCTCCTGTGAATTTACAAAAACTCAGATCATTGGGTGTGGCTTTATCAAGGGATGCAAATGATATTATTTCTTCATTCAAACCATTTCCCGAAGGACATATAATATCTTCTATAGGCATGAATTTTATTATTTCATTCATCGTTATCATATTTTCACTTTCCTCCATTTATTCATAACAGATAACCCCTGATTCCTTGCCTTCTCCCATTGCATAGCACCAACATAGTCGCAGATATCCTCATGTTTTTCAACGTCCTTCCGGGAAAAGTAGCCCTGTAGAAACTTTAGGCCATGTTTCTTGAGAGACATCGCTTTCAGAAGTGCAAATGGAAGTACACCACCTAGAGCATAGGAGCCCTTGCCCCAATAGTAGGCCTTTCTTTTACCCATCCTTGCGGGTCTAACCTCAGTTATCAAGTCATCATATCGTTTAATGCTATAACCCTCTTTCCTGAATCTGTAACCTATCCAGCTCTCATAACCATATTTCTCAGGGTACAGCATCCCGTTAAATTCATCCCATAGTTTAGCATCAATGAGCTTGCCTGATCCCAGAGGTGTATTAAGGTTAAGTTTAAGGCTGGCTCCCTCATAGCTACCAGAGGCAATCCTTACGGTATCGGTCATCCTGTCTATGAGTTCTGAAAGATAGTTGTCAGGTAAAACGTGATCAGCCCCTAGCTGTAAGACCCAATCGGGGACACCGGCCAGCCGGATCTGTCTAAGCCCATGATTTATACACTGGCCTAGCTCCCATCGGCCCACATAACTTTCCTCATGAGGAGGTAGATTAATGACCTGAACCATATAGGTGGCCCCTTGATAATCTTCACAGATTTCTCTGGTTCTATCAGTGGAGCCGTCATTAATCACCATTATTTCCCTTAGAGGATATTTCTGGAGGTGGAGGGCCTTTAAGGTTTCACCTATACGGTCCTCCTCATTCCTGGCTATTATGAATGCACTAACTTCGTGCATGTTTCTTCACTCCACTCAATAAAGATAACAAGAAAAGACTGGCTGGAGCTCTATAGGACCACATTAAGTAATCCAGAGACCCCAAGATATCTCTGATAGTTCTCCAAAAAGTACGTTTATGAAGGTATAATGGTATTGAAAATGCCATGAATAATATTAGTGAAGCATAGATAAGTTTGTTTGGCTTAAATTTTCTTTTTCTCAGTTCATATGCTAATAATAATAGGCATATTATCTGGGCGTTGACATAAAAAATTGCACCCCTGCTTAGAAACATGCTCATGGGATGAAAAAAGGGTACTTCATATAGCCATCCACCCCCAACCGTTGCCAGAGTGGCCATAGTGAATGATGCCAAGTTGTTTTCTCCTTTATTATTTAGAATGTGATAATATGAGAAGAAGAAGATCCCCCAGGTTATTGGGCCCGGATATGACCAAGTAAAGGAAAGCAAGGCCTTAATTGGTATTCCTAGACTGCATCCTAATATGTTTAATGATGTAAATATTCCTATAGCTAACAGGGCTGTTTTTAACAATGCATCTATAAATGGTGATTCTGCATCTTGGAATAGAAGATAAAAAACATAGATGATAAGTGGAACTGTCTGCCTCAGATGGAAATATTCACTAAAAATTAAGGCTAGTATATTCATAGTCTTTAATCAAAACCCTTATCCATCCATCCACGCCATTTTGAGGGCTGCAACATCCATCCAAAACCATCATCGTCCCGGTCATAATCATAGATATCAAAGTGATCTGTGATTATTTCCTCATAGTCCTTTTGCCTCCACATGAGTTCTAAAGCTGTTTTATTTGCCTCCTCTATCCAAGTTTCATAGGGTTCTCCATATAGCTTCTTTAGACAGTTTAAGGCTGTGTTAGAGGAGAGGCCAAATGCCCCAATGTTTGTTTTCCAGAAAAAGTCCTTATCAGCAGATTTCTCTGGGATCAGTTCTATTGATGTTGTTTCATTACCATATGCTGCATACCAAAGATGATGTCTGTAACATTTTTGGCAAGAATTACACCAGGGAGATCCATGCATACAACTTCTCTGATATTTACTTGTCTCAGGATATCGGTCTAATAGTAGTTTTTGGACACCATAAAGAGAAAGGGATCGATTGGGGGATGAGAATGTGACCCCTGAGCCCTTGGTAGCATAGTTAAAGGCAAAGGAGGATTCTCCTGGGGAGTATATAGCGGGGTGCTCACTATTTTTCCATGTCTTATTTTGGTGTAATGAAGTCCCAGACAATATGGCCTCTGAGCCATAATGATGGGCTAGGGGTATAAGGTAAAAATAGGGATAAGATCCGGTCCATGAACGTTTAATCTGGTAGAAGTTGGTTTTTATTATATTTGATTCTATGGATCTCATTTTATAGTATTCATTCATGGCGTTTAGATGGTGGTTTCTTACTTTTCTAGTTAGCTGACCATCCAGGAAAACGCAGCGCATATCAAAACCTAGTTCTTTTGTCATGCTTGAAATGGTTATTCCATCTTTACCTAGTCCATTAGCACAGAGAATGGGGCCATTATCTTCTCTTTGATCAGATACAACTAACTCATTAGCTCTGATACTTGCACTAGGAACCTTGGGAAAATTATCGCCATATTTATATAAAAGACCCCCAGCCCCCTTGCTATGAAAGTACATTTTAAGAAAATTGTTCAAGCATTCG
>CAZIKS010000309.1:0-3245 GCA_964539795.1 uncultured Pirellulales bacterium | reverse complement strand
TAACACAGGGAGGTAAGCAAGATGCCAACATCAAGACCAGAACATTTAGCCCTTTTATGCCTGTATGTGCTGGACCTCAAGCCACAATCCATTCTGGATGTGGGGGTCGGCTTTGGTAGTAAGGGAGTACTATTTCGAGAGTACACAGACCTAACGAGGCTGCGGTATCACAAAGATTCATGGAGAATCAGAATTGACGGAGTGGAAGCGCATAAGCCGTATCTGACCGAGCTGCATGAATATATATATAACCATATCTATGTAGCAGACATCCAGGATTGCGTGGATGACTTAGATGACTATGACCTTATTTACCTCGGCGACATAATAGAGCATTTCCACAAGCCAGAGGGTATGGCCCTTCTGGAGAAGCTAAAGTACAAAGCCAAGACCATTATTATAGCAACTCCTTACGTGGTTACTCCGAACTACCCAAAGACAAACAAGTGGGAGGAGCATAGAAGCCAGTGGGGAGCTAGCGATTTCCCAGGTGCTGTGCTTACCCGATTTGGCAATAAACTTTTAATTAAAATGTCTGGATTACCCAAAAAGGAGGTAAAGCAAGATGAGTAAAACAACAATCTATGAGAGAGCAAAGCTGGCAATAGGAATACCTAGTACTGAGCGTACCTTCCTGGCTGAATTCAGTGACTCATTTTTCAGCTTAGCCCGGCCAATGCGGACCGCGTATATTCGACCAAAGGGAAGTGGCCCATTAGACCATATACGGAATGAATTGGTACAGGTGGCCCAGCGGTTGGAGTGCACTCACCTTTGGATGGCCGATACTGATCAAGTGTATCCTCAGGATACATTGATACGGCTGATGGCGCATGACCTCCCAGTAGTGGCTTCCAAGGTGCACAGGCGATATGAGCCATACGACCCGATACTGCTCCGGGGCACACATAAGGCGTATAAATCTGTATCAGATGAGGAATGGAAAAAGGGGGGCCTTATCGAGGTGGACGCTACTGGCTGTGGGTCCATTCTATACAAGATGGAGATATTCACGCAAATAGAATATCCCTGGTACAAATTCGTGTTTGATCCCTCTAACCCAATTGGTGAGGATGTGTATTTTTGTCAGAAGCTTAGGGAGGCGGGTATTAAAATATTCGTGGATTGCGATGCAAAGGTAGGTCACATGGGCATGAATATAATAACGGAAGAGGCATACTGGGCGTACAAGTTCAGCCAGAACAAAAGTGCGGTTACTCCCACACTAAGGAAACTACCCAGGAAGGCGAATCCAAACATAAAAGTTGAATGGGAAGGAGAGCAAAGTGACAGCAAGAAAGAAGGATAAGGCAAGGACGACATCATTTAGGCCAGCAGTGTTAGAGCCAGATAAGATGGAGGATATTGGGGAGGAACCATTCGATAGGGTGGAGGGCCAAGATGTTCCAGAGCCGCCTATACCTAAGAAGGAATCACCTCCACGTGGTGACAGGGTTTACAATGGCCCATCCACTAACCTCATGAATACGCTGTATGACACTATACGGAAGGGGGTTGGTAGACCCGTGGACACAATTGATGTTACAGTTCTGGATGGCTGGGACAGGATATCTTTTTTCTTGGCCAAGGCGTGTGAGCGCATGGAGGAGATGGGATGGGAGAAGAGGTGAGCCTGCTTTCTATTATAATGCCAGCTAGGGATGAGCCATATTTGCAGAGGACTATTGATGGCATTTTTGCCTCTGCCGCAGGGGATGTGGAGGTAATCGTGGTGCTGGATGGCTACTGGCCAGATCCACCAATTGAGGCTAATCCCCGGCTTACGTTGGTTCATTTCTCAGAGCCACAGGGCATGAGGTCATCAATCAATGCCGCTGCGCGACTAGCGAATGGTAAGTATTTGATGAAGTGTGATGCTCACTGCCTATTCGCCGAGGGATTCGACGTTGCCCTTTCCGAGGTGTGTGAGCCAGATTGGACATTGGTTCCACAAAGGTACAAGTTGAATGTGGAGGATTGGACAAGAGGCAAGGAGGTGTGCAGTTTTGAGTACATTGACATCCCCAGTTTCAAGGGTCGGAAGTGGCCCGAATACGCAGAGCGGATCGGGGACGAGCCATTGGTGGACTTGATGACTTTCCAGGGCTCCTGCTGGTTCATGCATAGGGAGCGCTTCTGGGATTTGGGCGGTCTGGATGATGTGAACTATGGCATGATGGGAAGGGAAGCCCAGGAAATATCACTTAAGACATGGCTATCTGGTGGGCGGCAACTCTTAGCGCGTAATACGTGGTATGCTCACTGGAGTAAACCCAATAGCCATTACCCTGGAAGATCAGAAGCGAAGAAGAAGTCAATTGCCTATGCGCAGGACTTATGGCTCAGTGATGGGTGGCCACTTCAAACTATGAAGAGGATGGAGTTATTCGCGCAGTTCGCTCCATTGCCGGGGTGATTGGATAATTTAACAAAGGAGGATCCTTTGGGCATAGCAGAGCATATTCAGAATAGGTATGAATTAAGTGGTGATGGGTTTCCATGGAAGGTTGAGGGAATGAATAGAGCAGGCATGTTCAGCCTATTTTCTGATTTATGTCATGAGGTTGGATGTGAGGTTGGTGTATGGGAGGGGAAAAATGCGGCGGTTATTTGTGATAGTATACCGGACGTGAAATTGTATCTTGTTGACCCATATGTGAACCATGCCTATGTCCGTAAATCCCGTGGGGCAGATAGGCTGGCAAGAGCGAAGGGCAAGGCTCATAGGCGATTAGTGAACAAGAATGTTGAATTTATTGAGATGCTTAGTGAGGATGCAATTAAGGAAATACCAGATGAATCCTTGGACTTCGTGTATATCGACGCCGAGCACCATTACGATATGGTTATGCTTGATATTATACTCTGGAGTAGAAAGGTTAGGAAAGGTGGAATCCTAAGTGGGCATGATTACTTTAGGGATAGAAAGCACAATATGGGAGTACCAGCGGCAGTTAAGGATTACGCCGAGGCGCATGGAACAACGTTCTACGTTACAGACAGGCTGGCAGAGGCGGACTCGAAGCGCCGGATAGCATCGTGGTTTTGGATAAAGGAGTAAGGTATGGGAAAAAAGTGGGCGCAGAAGACAGCAAGGCGTACGAAGGAGTATTATGAACCAAGGGGAGGAATTGTTGATTTGTGTCCGGAATGTCAGTTGATAGCGAAGTTCGAAGTTGGCCTTACTATATCTGGGCCGTCAATAATTAGTGGTATGTTCTGTACTTGTGGGGAAGATCCTAAGT
>CAZIKS010000308.1:0-3251 GCA_964539795.1 uncultured Pirellulales bacterium | reverse complement strand
TAACCAAAAAGGCTTTATATTCCGGTATCATCGTGTTGGCATCACCGACATGGGGAGTAAGACTATTAGCGCTATCACCGGTAGATAGGCCAGTAAAGCCCCAGTGCCAGGGTATACCCACCTGATGTACCTTAGTTCCATTAATCTGGAAGGGCTTGAAGCGCTTAGTGACTATAGCCACCATATTCACCCGCCCACGAGTTGACTCTACAATAACCCTATCACCATTAACAATGCCGTTTTCTGCCGCCAGCTCTTCACTCATCTCAACAAAGGGCTCGGGCATCATCTCTACAACCCACGGCATGTTTCGGGTCATCTGCCCGCCCTGCCAGTGCTCGGAGACTCGGTAGGTGCTGCACACTATTGGATACTTGTCAGCAGTACCTTGCTCTTCCGGGTGCCAGATCTTGAAGGCGGGATTGTTCTGTTGCTTTGACATGGCATTTTCTACTGGTGCCTCCCAGGGCTCGTAATGCTCCGGTAACGGCCCCTCAGCCATGCCGGGACCAAAGAGGCGGGACTGCCCTTCTGGTTTCATGATGAAGGGATACTTAGTCTTCTCTGGGTCAACCGCCATCGGTGGCCAGCCGCCATCGGGCACATCACCAACCCATTTACCATCCTTCCACCAGATGACCGGGTGTTCCTTGTCCCACGGCACGCCGTTGAGGTCAACTGAGGCTCGGTTGTAGATAATCCGCCGGTTAACTGGCCAGCACCAAGCCCACTTGGGGTACAGGCCGACATTAAACGGACCGGGAGTCAGGTCACGGCGAGCTGCCATGTTCCCGTCCTCGGTGTAACTGGCGCAGTAGAGCCAGTTGCCTGAGGTGGTAGTGCCGTCGTCCATTAGCTTGCTGAAGCTGGGCAGCAGTTTACCGGTAGTAAGGTCATAGCCATTAATTTCCTTGGCTACCTTGTGCACATCGGGGTGGCCATCTCCATAGTCCCAGGTGAGTTGGGTGATTGCCTCTGCGTTGGGTCCACCCTCTTTCTCGTACAGCTCCTTGAGCTTCCGGAAAAGCACAGTCAACATCCAGAGGTCGTCTTCAGCATTTCCCGGACCGTCAGCAGCTTTGTATCGCCATTGACTCCAGCGACCACTATTGGTAACGCTGCCCTCCTTCTCGAAAGAATTGAGAGCGGGCAGGAGGAAGACCTCGGTGTTAATACTGGCGGGATTCGCTCCCGGGCGCTTCCAGAAGTTAGCCGTCTCAGTATGCCAGATGTCGGTGACCACCATCCAGTCCAGCTTGTCCATGGCGCTTCGTTCTAGATTGGCATTGGGTCCACCGACTGCCGGGTTCTGCCCCCAGCACATCAGCCCTTTGATGGTACCTTTGTTCATGACCTCAAAGAGTGAGATGTGGGAGTAGTTTTTCCCCGCCTCAATCTTGGGTAGATAATGGAAGCCAAACTGGCTAGCTTTAGTGGCCGCATCGCCATACCAGGCTTTAAGCAAGCTGACCATGTACTTAGGCGTATTCTGCCACCAGTTAGCACTCTTGGGGTCATTGCTCGTGGGTGTAGTCCGCTTCAGGTACTTGTCAAGGGTGGTATCAGTATCTATAGGTACTTTCAGGTATCCGGGGAGAATATGGAACAGCAGGCAGTGGTCAGTAGAGCCCTGCACGTTGGATTCACCTCTCAGGGCATTGATGCCGCCGCCGGTAATACCGATATTGGCCAGGAGAAGCTGTAGTATTGAGTAGGAGCGGATATTCTGGGCACCATAGGTATGTTGGGTAGTTCCCATGGCATACATGATTGTACCTGCCTTACCAACCTGGCCGGTGGCAGCATAAGTTTGGCAGACCGCCAGGAAGGTATCCTTGGGAGCACCGGTGATACTGGATACCATCTCCGGGGTGTAGCGGGCAAAGTGTCTCTTCATAATCTGGAAAACACAGTTGGGGTCTTTTAGACTCTTATCCTTCTTGGGGATACCATGCACATCCAGTTGATATTGCCAGCTAGATTTATCGTATTTCCTTTTGTTACCATCTGTTTCATTGTTACTGCCAGCGTAGCCAGAAAATAGTCCTTCAAGCTCGGCAGGTCCCTTAAAACTGGGGTTGATTAGGTAAGGGGCGTTAGTGTATTCCGTGATGTAGACCATATTGTAGTTGCCAGGATTACGGTCAATGTCATCCAGCACGTATTTAATCATACCGTTGATGAAGGCAATGTCCGTCCCCGACCGCAGCGGACAATACATGTCAGCCCTGGCTGAAGTTCTGGTGAACCTGGGGTCAACACTGATGAGCTTGGCACCCTTCTCTTTGGCATCAGCGATGTGACCAAAAGCAGCCGGGTGGTTTTCAGCCGGGTTTGAACCGATAGCAAAAATGCAATCGCTATTAGCAATGTCATTCCAATGGTTGGTCATGGCACCACGTCCGAATGTTTCCGCCAAACTGGCGACGGTGGGGGAATGTCATATACGGGCGTGATGTTCGAGATAGACCACACCTAATGCCCGCACCAGCTTCGACAGGAGGTAACATTCCTCATTGTCTAAAGCTGAACCTCCCAGGTTAGCGATGGCTTCAGTGTGGTTTACTATCCTACCGCTGCCGTCCCTTTCGACGAAGGTTGTGTCTCTGGTGTTCTTAATCCGGCGGGCAATCTCGTTGATTGCCCAATCCCATGGTTTTTCTTCCCAGTCAGTCCCACCGGGACGGCGGTAAAGGACTTTGCTCAGACGCCAGGGGTTATCCGCAGATAGCTGGCGCATCGAGGCACCCTTGGAACAGGCACCGCCACGGTTGATGGGATGTTCCGGGTCACCCTCAATGTTCACCACCTTACCATTCTGTGCGGCAACAATAAAGCCGCAGCCTGAACCATCATAAGGACAAATAGTGGTCGTCTCGCCAATCCTCTTTTTCAGAGGTAATACCTTGGCTGGTTTAGCGAGCGCGGCATTAGGGTTAAGTGCTGCGAATAGGAAAATACCCCCCGCCCCTGCCCCAGATGCTTTCAGAAACTCTCTCCGACTTAGCTCCATGAATTCTCCTTTCCCTGATTACGTTAGGAAGTTATTAAGCTTATCTAATAATATCTTCAGAACATGACCCTCAACCAAGAGTACTTGAATTTAGCGTACTATTGCTTTACTGAACACACGGGAAATATTATAAACTAAACATTTTTGTTTAGTCAAGTTTGTGTACTCGTTCAGTACATTAGTGACACATTATCTTCTTTCCTTGATGGTATTTTTGTTGTTCTAAAAAGGCGGATGG
>CAZIKS010000307.1:0-3255 GCA_964539795.1 uncultured Pirellulales bacterium | reverse complement strand
TCATGTAGACGTTAGCGTAGCCGCCTATGATGAATCGTTCATCTGACTTGGTGATCAGTTTTGCTAGCCCAACGGATTTCTCGGTTTGACCGCTGCCTCTAGGCGGAAGCTTGTCGCGGTACTCCTGTTTCTTCTCATCTGGGAGGGCGTTCCATTCTTCGTCGGTTAACCCGAAATGCTCTTTACAGCGTTCGTCATCGTTTTTAGGTTCACCTAAATTTCTATCCGACTTCTTGGATTCACGGTACGTATCCATACAGATCGCGTATGCCTGTTTCTTATCCTCGTACTCGCCGCCTATGGCTTCCATGCAGCGGCTTCCGAAGTCATCCTGCGTCTCTCCTTTCCGGGGTCTAGGGATCGGTATTATGTTTCACCTTCCTTTTTCATGATCTTGTCAATTAGCTTTGACATGCGTTTCTGGTAACTGTCGGCCATCTCGGTCTGTAACGCTTTCTTTGCGTCAGCGTTCATCGCCATGTGAACCCTGCCATCCTTTATGACGATGTACGGCCCTAAGTCTTTCTTTGGAACTCCACCTCGTCTATTTCTATACACGGTTATCACGTTTTAAAGTATCAAAACTGTTATATTCTAAGAAATGAGTGTCAAAAGCACTATATATTTATTCCTATTTGTTACTACTTGCGAGTGGTAATGTTGGTGTTTGTTCGTGTTGTTATATGTCTAGGATTTCGCTTAAAACAAGTTTTAGGCTTTTTTTTCCTTTTATTCTTCTGAAAACAACGGTTTTTGAGATTGGAACCCCGTTGATTTTTATATATGCTTGTACGGTGTGTCTGGTTTGAGACTCTATTCGTATTTCAATTTGTTTTTCTGAGATACTTGCTTCGCTGATGTCGGTTTCTATCTGTTTTGCTAAGGTTTTTTTAAGTTCCTGTTCTTTCTCGGTGCTTTCATCTGCATCGTCTTCTAGGGATAGCAGTGACTCTATGTGTTTTTCAAGTATACCGTACAGTTTTCTCTTAGTTTCTACGGTGAGTTGTGGAAAACCGGTTATCTTTGCCTGTTCTTTGATTGATGAGACAAGTATTCCGTCTATGGTTCGTAGCAATAGGATGTGTCGCTGTGTTTCTCTTTCATAAGAGGAGACGGCTCCGCCTCCTTGATAAGTTGTGACGGTGATTACCGTAGAAGCGGCTGGTGTTCCAACGAATCCAAGTGTAAGTAATGAGCGAGGGCTTTTCCCTAATCCTCCGGTCATAAAACTCATACGGGTCTTCTCTCGTATATCACTGCGTTTGGGTTGGTGAAGTCTACGAGTGCCCCGTTTTCGTCTAGTAGTTCAAATGTTCTTAGTGGTGTGAGGTCGCCTGAATACATGTGTAGTAGTGAGTTGTCTTTATCTATAACCCATTTACCGGTTAAAATTGATATTATGTGGGTTAGGGTTTCTCCTTTGGTTCCCTCGGTGTCATGTCCTTCTCGTGGTTCGTCCCATACTTTGTCGGCTATATCGAGTTTATCTTGCTCTGTGACACCTGAGCCGGATACTATGGTTATCATTCCGGCGCTGTTGGCGGAGCGGATGCTTACTTGATTGAGGTTTGCTACGTCTGATATGTTGTTATTTGCCCCTGTGAGGTTAACTATGTATTGTCCGTTCTCGAATGTGACTGTGTATCCGTTTATTATTTCTACTACCCGTGACAGCGTTATTCCGCCGACAGATACCTCTGCGTTATGTCTATGAGTGTCTGGAAACACTATTCCGTCTACGTTATCCTCTAGGTTTTTCAAGTCTAACCGAAACTGATCTACGTCAAGCTTATAGGTGTTTCCTGATACGTAGGTTAAATAATCCTTTGGGATTGTTATTATTTTGGTTGCCCAATCTACTGAGAGTGACATTGTGTTCTCAACTTACTGTTTTCTTCTCTAAGTTTAACGTTTTCTAGGTGAAGTCGCTGTATTTCCTCTGATAGAAACGCTGATTTGCTGTTAACGTTCTCTAAGGTGCTCTGTATTATCTGGTTCTGCCGTTCCTTTGACTCATCCCATTGCTTCTTTTCGTATAACAGTAACTCGTTTATTGCCTTCAACCCACTGTTCTCTGCTTCAAGCTGGTGCAGTCGTTGCCCTAGTGACTCTAACTGTTTCTTCATTCATCGCTCACCATTATTATCGTTGTGACATAGTCTGTGGTTTCAATGGTTCCCGATAACTGGGATTGCTTATAGTAGGGACTGGCGCTTGTCTTCCTCGCCCAACCCACGAAGGGTTGACTACCGAGGTATCTAATACTAGCCGTTGCGACGCCGCTTGCGTTTGTCAAGCCGTGAAGTATAACAAAGGTGCAGTTAGGTGATCCTGTCGCGGGGCTTGCCGGTGTTCCAGTTATCTCGTAGCTGTAGGAGTCTGCCCCGATGTAGGTTATCTGATGTATTCCGTTGTAGTCTTCCTCGTTGGCTCCCTCTATGTTAACGTATTCCCCGTCTTTTAACCCGTGAGAGGTGTGGGAGACGGTAACAGTAGTTCCTGAACGGGTTAACCCAACACTGTCCTCGTATGGGTAGACCCCCCCTGTGTCCGCTTTTATGAATACTCGTGTGTTCTCTATGTTACCTCCGCCACTGTTTTTCGCTGTCACCGTGATGTTCACGGAGTTGTTTATGGTGACAGTTCCGGTGGAGTCGTTCTCTACTTTGCTTTCACTCGGGTTAGCTTTTGGGCTGCCGACGCAGTTTATCACTAGGTTTCCTGTGGATGCGGAGAAGTGTACGTCATAGGTGTTTCCGCTGTATTGGTCGCCGGTTGCATCATAGGTATCCGCTGTTGCGTATTCTGCGGCGCGGCTGTTGTTGATATAGTTGTTATATGATATGTTATGTGTTGTAGATTCAAACAGTATTGATCCGCCTGTGTCGATGTTGGAGATTATCGAGTTGTTGGTGAATGTCATGGTGTTAGGCTGCACCTGGGTACGTCCATTAGTAAAGCTACAGTTCAGAACTTCGCGGGTACTTGAGTTAACCATCAAGTCTACGAGTCCATGAGTGTCAAAGATTGAACCATACAGCCCGAACGTACCCACATCGGTGTCTGTCGCAGTTATCTTGAACGGTCTATCCGTGTCAATGGCTTTGGTGGTACACCCCGATATGCCGGATGTTCCAACCTTGTCCCCTATCTTTATAGATGTTGTGCCTGTCCCGTTTCCGACACAACTTATTTCATATAGGGAGGAGTTCACGTTTATGGATGTTCCGACTCGGCGTTGCTCGAACACGAGGA
>CAZIKS010000306.1:0-3256 GCA_964539795.1 uncultured Pirellulales bacterium | reverse complement strand
GGTCAACGTCCGGCGGCATGGGTTTGAACTCGACCTTGGACCACGGTTTGACGTGGCCGGCCTTGAGGAGCACCTGCGTCTTGCCGCCGCGCTCGACGGCGGCCTGGTGCTTGCCGCCCGAGCCGAGGTGGACGACCTCCACCTCCTTGTCGAGGGTGATGCGGGCGCAGGTCTCCGAGAGGCGTTCGACCGTCGGCGCCTGCTTGCCACGAAGGTGCGGGGCAAGGACAACGAGCCAGTCGGTGCGGCCGGGGTCGCCTCGCCAGCGAAGCCACTGGGCCATCTCGCCGCCTTTCCACGTGCCGCGCTCGAAGTCCTTCGGGATGTACGCCCCGAAATACTTCTCCTCGTACGCCTTGCCCTTGGTGGTGCGGAGGTCGGCGCCGTTGACGTTCTTCCACCCCCACTCGCGGCACTCGACCTGCTCCGCGGGCGGGGCGAGGAAGTGGGCCGTGGTGTCCACGTCGAGTTGCCCGGGAAACAAAACCGTCCCATCCTTGCGCTCGATCGTGCGAGCCAGCATGTGCAGGTTCCACCAGACGGGCTCGGGCGAGGCGATCTCGTCGCGGACGACCAGGTAGTCGGCAATCCTGGACGTCGCCGGGTCGTGTTTGACGAGCATCGCGTACCGCCGCATCGTCCACGCCTTCTTCTCGGGCAACTGCGTCTCGGGATACTCCCACCCGGGCTTGGTCGTCAGGTGCGGCTCCATCGGCACGTGGCGGATGAGTGTGGTCCGCTCGTCGGCGACGAAGACGTCGGCGGCGTCGGACGTGGCGAAGGCCCTCCGCGCGGCAACCGCCACGGGCCGCTTGCCGTTCATGTCGGGCCGGTTGTGGATGGCGGCCGACCACGGCCGGGGCGAGTAATGGCACGCGTAGTCGATGGCCAGCGGCGCACCGAGCGAGCAGAAATGGAACGACAGTTCATCGCCCTGGAAGTGGTTCCGCGCCGGCCCCGCCTTGATCGTCACGAACGACTCGTGCCGGTCGTCATACGGGCTGCCGCGCAGCATCGCGCCGAAGCCGTAAAACTCGCGGCTCGCCAGGTCCAGCGCCCTGTCCCACTTCTTGGGGAACGTCGCCAGTTGCTCGGCGAACGTCTTGTCCACGCCGCGATACAGGTCGGCCATGGCGTTCAGTTGCTTGACGTAATCGCCCGCGTGCGTGTCGCCGATGGGCGCCTTCTGGCGCGAGCCGTATCGCGGGTCGGTCGGCGTGTGCATGCAGGCGAGGTAGGCGGCGACTTCCTTGATGCGCGGCCAGTCCTTGAACGGCTGTGCGGCGCCGGCGTCGCGCAGTTTCCTTGCGTTCTCGACGACGTGGAAGAAGAACCCCGAGTAACTCAGCGATTCGGCCCACGCGCCGCCGCCGAACGAGTCGCGGTAGATGTTGCCCTTGGTCTCCTCGACGCCGCGCGCGACCCACCGCCGGGCGTGCGGATGGTCGGGCATCGCCAGGCCGATGGCCAGCGGGATGGAGTACATGTCGGTGTGGAAGTTCGGGTTGCCGATCGTCCACCGGTGCTTCGGTCCCGGCCAGTAGTCGGGGTTCGAGAAGATGTAGGCGAGGACCGCCAGGTCGCGGCTCTTGACGGGCCCCTGCTTCGGCAGGCCGCTGCGGACGCGGCGCGGGAACGTCGTCGGGTTGAACGAGTGCTGGTTGAAGTGCCCGCCCAGGTACACGCCCGCCATGCCGTGGCTGAACGGGGGGGCGTCGGACTTCCAGTCCAGCACCCACTCGGCCAGGACCGTGTCGAGCGGGATGTCGGCGTGGGAGCGGGTCATGCGGCTGAGGCGCTTCCGCAGGTCGGGGTGCCCGAGGATGAGGGCCCAGTGCCGCTCGCCGGCGTCGGTTGGAATCCGGACGCGTACCTGCCCCGGCTTCGTCTTATCGCCGTGGACGAACAGGTTCTGCGATTCCAGGCTGACGCCTTCGAGGGACCGCCACCGGCTGCCGCGCACGGCGGCCAGGCCCACGCCGTGGTCGGCCCCCGTCTTATAGATGAACGCGAACGGCCCGCCGCCGAACCAGATGTCGCGCCAGATCGGGCCGAGCGTCGCGATGGCGTGCTGCGGCGGTTCGAGGGTCGTGTCCTCGGCCTTCCCGTCGTGCTTGAACGTCCGGGCGTTGTACGTGTGCGGGTGATAGACCACGTCGGCCCCGAGCGGCGAGAGGTCGAGCGTGACGGCGGCGCCCGGGGTCAGCGCGTACTCGTCGCAGATGTTGATCCACGGGTCGCCCGCGCGGAAGTCGAGCAGGATTTCGTACGCCAGCGTCACGTCCTTGAACCGGAACGTCCGCTTCAGCAGCGACCGCGCGGGGCCGCGAACGTACCAGGCTTGCGTGACGCCGGTCGGCTCCAGGCCCTTCGGCCACCGGAAGGTGCCCATCGTCTGCTTCGCCGAGCCTGCGCGCATGGCGTTGATCGGAAGGGGCTTCTTCACGTCGAACTCAAGCCTGTACACGCCGTTCGTGACGACGGTGCGGCTGCCCTTGTCGGTGATAGCAACGTGCGGCCAGGGGGGCGGCATCGTCGCGCCGTCGGTCACGGTGAAGGTGACGGACTCATTTCTCTTGAGCGATGTTTTGAAGAGGACCCGCACGCCGCCCTTGTGACGGGTCGGAAGGAACTGGGCCGGCACGACGGCGGGCGGCGGCGGCTCTTGGCCCTTCTTCGCCGGCTCGGGCGCCGCCACCAGCGCCAGTGTCGCGAGGTCGGGCAGAGGGAGTTGCTTGAGCGTCAGGTCATGGGTCAACCACTCGTCGTCCCAGTTGTGGCCGAGCGGTTCGGTGAGGGTGAACCGTGCGAGTTCAGCGGCCGAACTTGCCGACGCCAGGACGAGACAGGCCAGGATCGCGAGGGAAACCTTTCGCATCGTACGTCCTTTCTTCGGCTTCAGGTGCGCGGCGTTCATGCTATCGAAATCGGCGGCCGGCGAGAAGGGCTAATCGGCCCCCTGATAAACCGTTGACCCGCCGCGGGGCTACGGGTACTTATTTAGCCGGCGGGCTTGCCCGCCGCGCAGGGCCCGTGTCGTGAAGGGAGTCGCCCATGCAGACCGACATCCGCGTCCGCGAGATCCAGACCTTCAAGGTGCCCACCGCCTGCCGCACGCCCCTTAAGTTCGGCGCCGTCGTCGTCGAGAAGACCTTCACCGGCTACGCCAAGGCCACCGTCGAGACACGCGACGGCAAGACCGGCGTCGGCTGGGGGGCCATGTTCATCATGGACCTGTGGGCGTGGCCCGTCTCGA
>CAZIKS010000305.1:0-3268 GCA_964539795.1 uncultured Pirellulales bacterium | reverse complement strand
GCGGTTAATGTTTGAAATGATTTTACCTTTTTTGAACAAACAAACCCAATTTCCTCCGGCATCCAATGACCATAACTTTTTATTTGACAAAGTATTACGGCAATTTTTACCTCTTCGGACGCCGCAAAAACAAACCCAATTCAAACCCAATCAAACCCAATCTCCGAAATGCCAAAATGAACCTAAATTCCGTTAAAACAAAGAATTATAGAAATGAACCGCGTTTCCACCCGCCGGCAAAACAAAGCCAATTTCAAACTCAATCAAACCCAATTTCACTAACTATTTTGAGCGCGGAATTTTGGTCACGAGGAGCGAAGCCCAGAGACGGGAACGGAAAAAAATACATCTATTTTGCTTGTTATGAGGTGTTATATGATTTTTGTGTAGGGACGACTCGATGATTACTCTTTTGGGAATGTAGGTATAAAATCACTAAATATCTTCTTTTTGGAGCAACTCGATTATCTCTGCTTTTGTGGGCAATGCCTCAATCGCTCCGAATTTCGTGCAAACCAAAGCCCCTGCTGCAGATGCGAATTTTACCGCTTTTCTTAACTCGTCCCCGACCGCACAGCAGGCAGCCAGTGCGCCGGCAAAGGCATCGCCCGTACAGGTCTGATCAACGAGTTCTATCTCAAAAGCGTCAATATGGTCGGCGCTGTCCCTGTCGACAACCATACAGCCGCGTCTGCCCATTGTTATGACAGCCGCGTCGGCACCCCGGCCAACCAACTCCGAGCCGATAAGCTTGGCAGTGCGGATGTTGGCGGCCGAATGCTCGGTAATATCTGCAGCCTCGTAAAGATTCGGAATCAGAATGTTAACAGAGAAGTACTCGATAGGCAAAGCGCCGGTTTGGTTGTCCGGCTGCTCTATTGGCCTGGCAGGGTTGAGAATGACCTTTGTGCCGTGAACTTTCGCCCAGCGAATAGCGGTTAAAATGCTATCCTGTGGCAAATGGCCGTGAATCAAACAGACATCTGCCTCAGAGATAATCTGCTCGGCGGTGTCGAGATCCTGTGGGAGCAAAGCGCCGTTGGCGCCGGTATAAATCAAAGAAGCGTTTTCACCTTCGGCATTAACCAGGGTCACGACAGTGCCGGTATTTTTGGCTTCGGCGGTATAGACATAATCGGTATTTACTTTGAACTCAGCAAGGTTGGCTTTTACCATTTGACCGAATGGGTCGCCGCCGACTTTGCTGACCAGATACACTTCACAGCCGCACAAAGCCACCTCGGCTGCCTGATTAGGCCCGGGGCCTGTGGCAGTATATGAAAGGGCAGAGCCTGCAACACTCTGACCATTGGAGGGGATTTGGCTGCACCTTATTGCCACATCAACATAAGTGCCCCCGACCACAACTACCTTAGGAATCCTTCCTGTCATTTTTATCCTCGACATTCAACTGGTCGTTTGTTGGTATTTCACAGTTCTTTTAGTTGCGAATTACCAGCAGTTAATAATATAACCGGCCGATGATTAAATGCAAAGCTTTTTTAGCAAAATTTGCACCGAAGGCAAATATGCAAAATTCGTAACATTTTAGCCATGTGAAGAAAAGATTTTTAAGATTCTTTGAAAAATTAATATTTTAGACTTGCGCTATCCGGCATTGCGTATATAGTTTAGTGTAATGCAGTTAAAAGCCAAACAATACGTATTGGCCGACATCGACCTGACAGCAGAGTTGACCCAACAACAAGCTGAGCAAATCGATGATCTCGGCAGAGAAGCTGTTGTCTTTGCACTACTGCAACTTACTCAGAGGTCTGTTGACCAAAAAATCAATCAATTTGCCGGCTGCTATTGCTGCTGACCCATCGACGTCATCAGCTCAAAAGACTGATTCGCAATGTGATACGGCTGCGTAAGCGAATGGATGAACTGGATACAGTAACTTATCAGCAGCGTTGCAGACGTATCGAAAAACGATTGCAACTTATACTTGAGCATGGCTGGTCTAACAAAGAAGCGAAACGATTGCTGAAAAGGTTAAACCGCCATCGGGATGATTTGTTTACTTTTTTGCACAATGAAGATGTGCCCTATGATAATAATTTGACGAACGTAGTATTCGCGGTGCGGTAATAATGCGAAAGAACAGCTATAATAACCGCAGTGAAAAAGGAGCGATAACACAATCGGTGTTGATGAGTGTGTTTTTTACGATTAAACAGCGTGGCCTGAATCCTGTGGATACGGCCAAGAAGGCATTGAGAATATATATCAAGACAGGCAATCTGCCCCAATTGACAGAAGTTGCTGCTTCAAATGGCTAAAATGTTACGATTATTATAAAAACAGTTGACACAGTAGTTGATTGGTAGTTATATTGCCAGTTTGGTTAAGGTAACGGGGCCGTAGCTCAATTGGTTAGAGCATCGGACTGTCGATCCGAAGGTTGAGGGTTCGAGTCCCTTCGGCCTCGTTTGAAATGCGCTGTTGTCTGACGATGACAGCGGATTTTTTTTGTCTAACATAATACTATTTAAAGACTTACATTTTTCTATTTTCCTGTTTTGGCAGGCTCGATGTTGCCAACCGTTGCAGGCTTGTTACGTCCAGAGTAAGCATTATTTTAAGATTTTTGTAAGCTGGTTTGTAATCGCCAGGCGGTGTATTATCCGTGCCCATTATCTTCTGCTCTCTTTCACTCAGCGGCTGGGTTTGAATTGGGTTTGTTTTGGCTTTGTTTTGCAGGAGGGCTAAGGTGTGGTTCATTTTCATAATACTTTGTCATAACAAGACTTAGTTTCATTTTGGCTTTTCGGAGA
This sequence comes from uncultured Pirellulales bacterium, assembly GCA_964539795.1. GTDB lineage: Bacteria > Planctomycetota > Phycisphaerae > Sedimentisphaerales > Anaerobacaceae > CAZTKW01. The sequence goes on along the minus strand of CAZIKS010000305.1, from coordinate 488 downwards.
TTGGGTTTGTTTTTGTAGCGTCCGAGGAGAGGAAAATTGCCATAAGGTTTTGTTAAACAAAAGCTTATGTTCATTTGAGTATTCAGAAAATTGGGTTTGTTTTTTCAAAAAAGAGTTCGTAGTTCGGAGTTGGTAGTTCGTTACACAGTTCGTAGTTTAGAGTTCGTAGTTTGTTTCCAAAAGAGACTCCTATATTTCTTATCAAGAGGGTTTAAAAACACCCTCTCCATAATTAGAGGAACTTGCGCAATTCGGTCGAAAAATCGTGGGATTTGAAGAGGTCAAAAGTTGTAAGTGCTTATTTAGAGAGGGGTAAAAAATTTTTGGAAAAATTCTATTTGGGCTCCTGCATACTTGCGCAAATGATGTGAAGTTGGTAGTTTGTAGTTCGTAGTTCGTTGTTTAATACCGCCACCCAAGACGTAGCTTGGGTGCTGCTATGAGGTCAGTCGTCAACGGTTATAATTTGTTTTTTTTATATTTTCATA
>CAZIKS010000304.1:0-3274 GCA_964539795.1 uncultured Pirellulales bacterium | reverse complement strand
GGATTGGGGGAAGGAAGGTTTAGTCTTTTCAGTTTTGCGAGGCGGAGGGCATTGAGGGGGGAGATTTCAGGATTTTGTACAGGCCCCAGGTAACCAGCGGGATCAGGTACACCCAGAAAAAGCCCCAACAAGTAGTACCGTAGCCTTCTTTAATGAGGTCTTTTAGTCCGAACATTGAAGCGGCCAGTGCTAATAATAAAAAGACAACAGCAATAAGAGGCCTTAACTTTTTTGGCAGTATCTTATTTTTAGCCTGCAGAGCCGACTGGATTCGCTCATTGACGGAGTGAATTAATGCGGTTCCCGTTTCCACCAGTGTTCCGAAAAGGACAACCTGGAAAACGATGAATAAAGGGAGGACTGCTATTTGCTGGAAAGCAAATAAAGAAGGGACGTCTTCATTGTTAACAGCGGGGTAGTAGGCGACGAGGGCGGTGTAAAAGAGCAAGGCGGGGAGTATTCCAATAACGCCGGCGATAATTCCGGCTGAAACGGCTTGTTTTCTTGTCTGGATGTGCTTTAGGCAGAAGAGAATGGCGGGGCCGATAGATAAATTGTAAAAGGCGTATTCTAGAGAAGAAATAATCCAGCCGGGTTTAATTTCGCAAGCGGCAAAATTGGTTCGGACGACGTCACCTAATTTAACAAGAGTTACGATAAAAAAGACGATATAGACTACGTAAAGCAAAAGGGACCAAATTGAAAGGAACTTTTCAATCAAGCCTGTACCTTTGAAGGTTAAAAACCCTACTGCCACGAGCATTATGATAACACCGGCCGTGTAAATATAGGGCAAATCGAAATGTTCGGCGAACATTCTACCCGATGCAGCCCCTATTACGGCCAGCACAATTATAAGGAAGATTATGTAGATTATTTCATAGATGAACCAGAAAGGGCCGAGCAGTTTTTTGAAAAATGTGCGATAGTCATAGGTTCCAAAGGTGTGTGCAAATGTAAATGTCAAGGCTAAAAACAAGGACCACATTACGGTTGTGACCAAAAGCATACCGAGGATTCCGCCGAGAGGGCCGTATCTTAGAAAATACTCGACTAATTCGCGGCCGGTACCGTAGCCACCGCCTATGACCACCGACTGAAATACAAAGCCCGGTAACAAATACTTTTTAAAAAATGATTTTTCCAATAAATTCATTGCTCAGGAAATTTCTTCAACATTTAAAGGTATGGTTTAAGACGCTGCGCCGCCCGGTGACATGCCTTGCCGAGGAATTGGATGTCTTCCTCGGTATGAGCCATAGTAGTGGAGCACAGGCCGTGAACGGTGAATACGTTTTCCAACAGCAGGGCCAACTGCAATACTTTGTTGCTCAGGATAGTGTCGCAAACAGCGGGATTGTATATATCTTCCGGCGTCATTAGCTGCGGGTCTTTTTCTCGGGGAAATAGCAGCATATGTAGAGAATTGCCGGGCAATACATTGTTGCGGTCGCCTGCAAAACGGACATAGAGACCTTCTTCGGCGAAGGCCTTTGTGACAGTTTGACGGGTTTTTATTGCAGTTTTTTTGAGTGTGGAGTAAATTTCTTCTTCGTTTTTTACCAGGTGGGCCATGAATGTTTTGGCAGCCAGCATTGAGGCCGGGTGACCAGAGAACGTACCGCCGGAGAAATTCACCTTGTCGGTGCGGTCAACAGCAACCAGGTCTAAGATATCTGCGCGGCCTGCGACTGCGGCAACGGGCATGCCGCCACCAATGGCTTTTCCGAAACACATGAGGTCCGGCTTTACATCATAAAGCTGGGCGACGCTGCCAGCCCTGTAACGAAAACCGGAGATGACTTCGTCGAGTATAAGCGGGACCTTATGCCGCCGGGTCAGGCTGCGAGCAGCCTGTACATATTCCATTGTTGCCGGCATAAGTCCGCCAGCGCCGATGACGGGTTCGAGTATAAAGCAGGCGAGTTTGTCGCCGTATTTTTTAAAGTTGGCTTCGAGGATTTCGATATTGTTAAAACCGGTGACCATGATTTTGTCGGTGACGGTTTTTGGAATACCGGCGTTGTCAACAGATTCAAAGCCCTGATGGTAACTGGCGCCCTTTAGCGTCCAGGGACTTGCCCCGTGCCAGCCCCCTCCGATTTTAAGGACTAAATCGCGTCTTGTGAAAGCACGGGCCAGGGTGACAGCATACATCGTTGACAAGGTTCCGCTGGTTGTAAAGCGGACTCGTTCAGCGCCGGTCTGTTCACAGAGTATTTTGGCCGCTTCTATTTGTAACCGGTCTTCGAAGCCGGTTTGTAAACCATACCCATTTGTAAATGCTTTAGCCAGAGCAGACGTCACGACCTTGGGGTTGTGACCTAAAATGTTACCGGCATGTCCCTGCCAGAAGTCAAGTATCCGATGACCGTCTTCATCTTCCAGCCATGCGCCCTGGGCGCTGACTATACGGGGCGGAAAAGGCTGTAGCAATCGCAGGTTATGACTGCCTCCATTGATGAGGTATTTCAATGCCTGTTCGTGCAGCCCGGCTGATTTCGGGGAATGTTTAGCGTATGCCGCGGCGAGTTCGGACATGAGCGGGGTATAATCTCTTTGTTTCATAATCTTCTCCAGAGAATACCGTTAGTGAAAAAGATAATCCTGTTGTTTTCGGTTATCTTAATCACAAAATTCGCAAAATCAAACTTTTTTTTCTTCTCACCATCACTGCAGGGAGGGCAAGAAGAAAAAGTATTTCTTATTCGGTGAGTTAATATAAAGGTTTATTATTTTTCCGGTTTCAGGTTCTTTTTGAAGAATTCGTTCACCATCTTATCAACTTCGGGGTCTCGAAAGCCGTGTCCGCCTCCTTTTACCGTGTGAAACTTTACCTTTACTTTTGCCTGCTTTAAGGCGTCATAGAGGAGCTGGCTCTGATTAAACGGGACAATCATGTCATTGTCGCCGTGGACAATCAGGAAAGACGGGTCGTCTTTGGTTATGTAGGTTATGGGATTTGCGTTTTGGCAGGCGTCTTTTTTTTCGTGAATCGGACCACCGAGCAGTTTTGCCTCCGGTGAGTCATGGGCGTCATGAGCTAAATTGGAGGGGAACTTGACAATTTCTGTAAAATCGGTGGGGCCGAAGAAGTCACAGACCGCCTGGACGCTGCTGGAAAATTTCAGGTTGGGGCCCTTGTCGAACTTTTTTACGTTGCCTGTTGTGCCAAGCAAGGCGACGAGGTGGCCGCCAGCGGAGGAGCCCCAGACGCCGATGGGCGTGTTGCCCAAAGCGTCTTTTTAATCAGATATTTTTACAATTGATGTTT
>CAZIKS010000303.1:0-3320 GCA_964539795.1 uncultured Pirellulales bacterium | reverse complement strand
CGCTTTTCTCAACAAGCACTTACAAATTCTAAACCCCTTAAAATCGCAGGATTTTTCGTATCAAATGCGCAAGTTCCTCTAATTATAGGGAGGCCTCTTTTCCCTCCCCCCTTAAAAAAACATTAGGATTAGATTATGACCAGAGAGTTTATCCGAATGACCGGTTCGTTAAGAGGCCGAGCGAAAAGTTCGAGGCCAAGGCGGCAGGTCAAAAAGGCTCGGAGGCGTGGTTTTCGCCACGTTGAGAACGTTTTTGGCCGACAACGCAGGCATCGGGCTTTGCAGCCGGCCGCAGTAGAACGGGTTATTGGGATACACTCTTTATATGCAAAACAAACCCAATTTTTCAAACAACCCAATGAACATAAACTTTTGTATGACAAACTGTTATGAACAAAAATCGCCCCTTCGCTCGATACCAAAACAAACCCAATCAAAGCCAATCAAACCCAATTTCACCTCGGTTTTTGGCCCAAAAATTGGCTTCATACATAAAAAACCCGTGAGCAATGAGCGCAATTGTGCGTTCTTTTTACGAATATATACGAAAAAATACACGTTTTTGGAGGTGGTTATGTCCTCTTTAACGCCTTTTTCCCGTTGAATCGGAACTGAAAAAATGTTACAATACTATTTTCTTAAGGAGGAAAGATGAAAGGGGCTGTCTGGTTATTTATTGCCTTAGTGTTAGTCACGGCTGGTGTGGCCGGGGCACAGGAGCCCGTCTATTTTGCCGACCCCAATTTACAGGCCGCTGTGGAGGCTCAGTTGGGTATTTCCGACCCTAACGCCGAAGATATGCTTGGCCTTACTTATCTCAATGTACAAAGTTCTGGAATCTTCGACCTTACCGGCCTCGAATACGCTTCGAATCTGACAGACCTATATCTGTTCGATAATAAAATCGGTGATATAACCGTCTTATCGGCTTTGACGAATCTGGAGGTATTACACTTAACCGCCAATCAAATCAGCGATATTACTCCTGTCACAGGGTTAACAAATCTTCTCATACTGGGATTATATGAGAATCAAATCAGTGATATCTCTGCAGTATCAGGATTGATAAATCTGGCCTACCTGTTTGTGAGCGACAATCAAATAACCGATATTTCTCCCGTATCTTCTCTGACAAAGTTGATATCACTGGGTTTTAACTCTAATCAAGTCGTCGACATTTCTGCATTATCGTCACTATCGATACTGTCGATGCTCTATATGAGCAAAAATAATATCAGTGATATTTCTCCCATCACGCAACTTACAAGTCTGACGATCCTGTCAGTGGACAACAACGAAATAGTGGATATCTCTGCTATTTCGCAACTGACAAATCTATACTGGCTGATTCTGAGCGGCAATTATATCCGTGATATATCTGCTTTAGCGGGACTAACAAATCTTGACAGGTTGATGCTGGATAGCAATCCCCTGAACAGACAGAGTTATTGTGTTTATCTGCCTTTGATAGAAACTAAGAATCCCGGAGCGTATATGTCTTATGATACCAATCCCAATCCACAAACCGGCGATTGCGATGGTGACTGCTGGGTGAACCTTATCGATTTTAGTATTCTGGCAGGTCAATGGCTGCAAACAGCCTGCGGTCAGTGTGACGGTGCTGAGTTAACCGGCGACGAAAATGTTGACGTTGATGACCTTAGCATTATGGCAGAGAGATGGCTGGAAAGCGGTTTCAAATACGGCGATTTAGACGATGATAATGATGTGGATCTGGCTGATTTTGCCGTATTTGCCGCTCACTGGCGGGATACCGATTGTGGTATATGCGAAGGCGCGGACCTTACAGGTGATGGCGATGTGATGCTGGATGATTTGGGTGAGTTTGTCACAGACTGGCTGGCAGGGGTTGAATAGTTTTGTAGTTTTGAAATGATGAATCGTTTCAGCGGTTAAAACCGCTTCATCAGAAGTATGCCGAATCCTCTGTCTCGGCCGGTGCCACCGGAGTAAGGCAGAACATTAAAGCCGGCAATTTCAAGCTGCTTATGTTTTCCGGCGATAGTATGGCCGACAATCCAGCCTAAGGTTGCCCCAAATACGACGTCACTGGCCCAGTGGTCGTCGGTGTCGAGCATTCTATAGGCAACCAAAGAGGCCCCAATATAAGCGGGAATGCCGACCTTAGGGCCGTAAAATTCGTCAAGGACCGAAGCAACGGTAAAAGAGCTGGAAGTATGACCGCTCGGCCAGGCCCAGGGCTCGCCGTTGGGTGTGTCATTGTTGCGGATAGCTTTCAGAGTGAGGGTGGTCATCCCTGTTACCGAAAGCGCCCTTATCATCGTCCATGCCCGCTGTTTATTAAAATCATCCTGATTATCTACACTGATGGCATACCAGAGGCCAGCCAGTGCAAAGTGTGTCCCGGGAGAGCCGATAATATTGAGACTTTCATCGTAAAAACCCGAAAAGGCCTGATGATTTTCCACGTTTTCGGCTATGTTTCTGTCGGCGTCGCTGTTGTGCATGGCAATACTTGCGCCGCCGGCCAAAAGAAGAGCGGTGAGATTGTCCCTTCGTAAAAGGGTTTCATTAGAATCTCTTATAACTTCGGAGGGCAGCCCGGCCAAATCGACTTTGGCGGCCTCGAAGAAATCACCCTTTTCAGAGGAATTTTCCATTTGAGTTGCGCAGCCGACAGAAAAAAGCAACAATATAGAGACAACCCCCATCCAGAATCCGTTCCGGTTAAATTTATTCATTAAAACATTCCTTTTCGATGCGACACGTTATACAAATGACTATTCCCATTCAATCGTTGCCGGAGGCTTGCTCGATATGTCGTAAACGACACGATTGACGCCTCGCACCTCGTTTATAATCCGGCTGGATATCGAAGCGAGGACTTCATAAGGAACCTGCGAAAAATCAGCGGTCATAAAGTCTTTTGTCTCAACGGTGCGAACGGCGATTACATTTTCATAACTTCGCTCATCACCCATAACGCCCACCGTTGAGACTGGAAGCAGAACTGCCAGAGCCTGCGATATTTTTCGGTACCAGCCGGCGGATTTGATTTCATCTATTAAGATTTCATCGGCGGCACGCAGAATCCGCAGCCTGTCGGGAGTAATTTCGCCGATTATTCTAACAGCCAAACCCGGGCCGGGGAAAGGATGCCGCCAGACGATATCTTCCGGCAGGCCGAGATATTCGCCGACAAAACGCACTTCGTCCTTGAACAAGTCGCGAAGCGGCTCAATCAGTTCAAAGCCCAACTCAGCGGGCAGGGCCCCGACGTTGTGATGCAGTTTTATATTGGCTGCGGGATTTCCATCCTTTGAACCGGACTCTATAAC
>CAZIKS010000302.1:0-3326 GCA_964539795.1 uncultured Pirellulales bacterium | reverse complement strand
ATGACGGGCAGTATTTTAGGTCTCTCGGCGGGGACAACGATATGGCGCGTTTCTGCACGGACCGCCACGATGGTACGCTGAACGCCGTTTTTCTGGATTTTTCCGTGAGGCCCGTGGGGCTCAAGGAGCTGTGGATATTGAAGTGGCATCAGCTTTACGATACTCGCGCCGACCCGCCGGACTGGGAGAACGTCGGCAGCGGCTGGTTAGCCGAATACGAAGATTATGTTGAATAAAAACGTCAACAATGTTATAATTATGTAAAAAAGATTGATTTTGAGTTCCTGAAGGAGAGCAAAGTAATGTTAAAAGAAAGAAAATGGGTCGTGATGGACAAACGGGAAGGTTTTACACTAATCGAGCTTTTGGTGGTGATAGCGATTATTGCTCTTTTGATGTCAATATTGATGCCGGCACTGGCGCGGGTCAGAAAACAGGCGAAAGGGGTTATATGTCAATCAAACCTGAAGCAATGGGGCTCGGCATTCGCGATGTACTTCGGCGATAACCACGGCAAAATGTTCCACAACTCGACTGGTGGAGAGAGAAACAATAACTGGTTAAATGCACTGCGAAAGTATTGCGAGCCCAAGGGAGGGGTAACGTGCTGCCCGGAGGCTGCAAAACCTCTCAGTGAAGGGCGGGTACAGTATGGAACGTTTTCAGCGTGGGGCATTTATCACTCAAACAAGTATTTTGGAGAAGGCGATTACGGCAGCTACGGGATAAATGCGTGGACCCATGACCGCACAGCAGACCCATATTACGCCGGAGATGAATTCAATTACTGGCGAAGCGGCAATGTGAGAAATGCCGGCTATGCACCGCTGTTCTTAGATGCCCTTTTCATTGATTCCTGGCCGAGGGACACCGACGAACCGCCTGTATATGAGGGTGAGCCCTGGGACGATGCAGGCGGAATGAGGAGGTTTTGCATCAACCGTCACAACGGCTTTATAAATATTCTTTTTCTGGACCTGTCGGTGCGGCCGGCGGGGCTTAAGGAGTTGTGGACTTTGAAGTGGCACCGGAATTTTGACACTCACGCCGACCCGCCGGTCTGGCCGGACTGGATGAAAGAGTTTAGAGACTACGTAACACCGCCCGAACCATAACTAAAAAAAGCCGTGGCGTAAAAAAAGGTTGACTTTGATTTTTTCCTGATAAAATAAGGTTTTTAAATAAATGAAGGAAGGAGGATTGTTATGCACAAACGACGTGGATTCACACTGATTGAGCTTTTGGTCGTAATTGCCATTATTGCTCTTTTAATGTCAATCCTGATGCCGGCGCTGGCGCGGGTCAGAAAGCAGGCAAAAAATGCTATATGCCAGAGCAACCTCAAACAATGGGGCACTGCTTTTTCAATGTACACCGGCGAGTGGAACGGCTCTTTTCATATGGGCTGGCAATCCGGTCGAAGGCACAGATGGTATCTGGCGCTTCGCCCGTACTACTCAAACGAAACAGACCTTCTGCTTTGCCCGATGGCCACCAAACCTTTTGGCGCCTACGGCAATGACCCCAGCGGCGGGTCGTTCAACACCTGGGAAGGTGGGACATATAAATGGGAAGGAGTTGATGTAGAATATTACGGCAGCTATGGCCAACATTCGTGTCTGCCTAATTTCAAAGAACATGACAACGACCAGTGGAGGCGTGACGATGTTAAAGGCGGAGGTAATATACCCCTGCTTGTGGATGCACAATGGTTTACGAACTGGGCGTGGTGGTCCAATGACCCTCCGGAATATGAAGGCGCCAGATGGAGGTCGGGAGCTTCCGGCGGCGGGATGGGGGGTTTCTGCATCCCGCGGCATGGAGAAACGATAAATGGTGTTTTCTTTGACAGGTCAGTCAGGTCAATCGGGCTTAAGGAGTTGTGGCTGTTGAAGTGGTGCCGTACTTATGACGTCGGCATGGCGCGCGAGAACGAGCCGGACTGGGAGAATGTAGGCACCGGCTGGATGGCAAGATTCAGTGATTATGACTTCATAAGAGAATAGCAGCAACTTAAAATTAACTTTGAGACAATAAAGGCCAGCTTTTTTAGGGCCGGCCTTTTTTATCATTTCAGCTAAGAAAAAAACGTCATTTACAGCATAAAAATGGATAATCCTATTTTGCTCTTGTAAAAAGGCTGGTTTTAGGCTATAATGTATTATTCGAAAGATACGATTAAAAACAACTTTTGAAAAAGCTAAAAAACAACGGAACAGAAGGACGCCTTTGCGCATCTTAAATAATAAAAAGGACAACGTGTTTATAAATAAATAGGAAGGATTATTATGTACAAACGACGTGGATTTACACTGATTGAGCTTCTGGTGGTCATCGCCATTATTGCCCTGTTGATGTCAATCCTGATGCCGGCGCTGGCACGGGTGAGAAAGCAGGCGAAAGAGGCCATATGCCAGAGCAACCTCAAAGAATGGGGCGCTGTTTTTTCTATGTACACGGGCGATTGGGACGGCTCTTTTCATATGGGCTTTTCAGGCCATCCCGATGGCCGGCACAGATGGTATCTGGCGCTTCGCCCGTACTACGCAAACGAAACAGACCTGCTGCTTTGCCCGATGGCCACCAAACCTCTTGGCGTCTACGGCAATGACCCCAGCGGCGGGTCATTCAACGCCTGGGATGGGGGAACATATGAATGGGAAGGCGTTAGAGTAAAATATTACGGCAGCTATGGCATATCTTCGTGTCTGCCTAATACTAAAAAGCCCCCCCCTCCCCGACGTCCTTCCACCGACCAGTGGAGGCGTGACGACGTTAAAGGCGGAGGCAATATACCGCTGGTTTTGGATGCACAGTGGTATACGAGCTATCCGTGGTGGTCCAATGACCCTCCGTCTTATGAAGGAGCCAGATGGAGGGCCGCTCAGGGAACAGCAGGAGGAGGCGGTATGGGTGCTTTCTGTATCCCTCGACACGGCGAAACTGTCAATGGAATTTTCCTGGACAGGTCGGTCAGGACAATCGGGCTTAAGGAGTTGTGGCTGTTGAAGTGGTGCCGTAATTATGACGTTGGCAGTGCGCGCGAGAATGAGCCGGACTGGGAGGGTACCGGTACCGGCTGGATGGCAAGATTCGCTGATTATGACTTCATAAGAGAATAGCAGAAACTTAAAATTAACTTTGAGACAATAAAGGCCGGCCCTTAGTGACCGGCCTTTTTTTATCATTTCAGCTAAGAGAAATACGTAACCGGTCAGTTATGGATGGGAAGTGGCTGGTTATGACGAGTCTAAACTGAAGATAGCTTCACTCGGATCGATATTAGCTTGTTCAGCAATTTTATCAAGTGCAGATTTGAAAGCAGT
>CAZIKS010000301.1:0-3390 GCA_964539795.1 uncultured Pirellulales bacterium | reverse complement strand
ACATTGACGAGTCGAGTTACACATTCCCGACGGATATGAAGATACGGTTTATGTGTGATGCCAGCGGCAATCAGGATGATGTTTATATCGACGAAATCAGGGTCTCCGCCAAATAAATACTGCTGGAGCGACAATTGAAGTAAAGTAATTTCAGGCGTGGCGGCTTTGACGGTCGCCACGCTTTTTTGATTCACTTAAAAAACCATCCCAAACCGCACCCGTTCCCCATGCCACAACACTTACTTTCGTGAAGACAGTGATCGCCTCACTACCGGCTGTGACTTCCTGGACATTATATGCCCCTGCTCCAGAATCTTCATCGCCTTTTTAACATCAGCCACTTTCAAAACGCCGGTTGTTCGACCACCCTTGGCGCCTGCCGTGCAATATGCGTAAGATATATTGATATGTCTTTTAGCTAATTGTTCCGCCACCGATGCCAGTGCCCCTGACTTATTGGCCAGGTTCACGCACAAAACCTCCGTCTCGTTATACGGCATATTCAGCTTTGACAGCGCTTCCTTTGCCCCTTTCGGCGCCGCAAAAATCACCCTCATTACACCATGCTCTACCGAATCGCTCATTGTCATCGCTATGATATTAATCTTGGCCCGCGCGAATTCACCCAGCACCTTAGCCAGCACGCCGGGCTTATTAACCATAAAAATCGAAAATTGTGTTGCAATATGCATATCCTGGCCCTCCCAATAATATAAAACTCAATTTGTTCCCACTGCCTTCAGGGCACTTGCCTTATCCGGAAAAAATTTGAAAACCTTATCAAGATTTGTTATCCTGAAAACTCTGTGCAACTGCGGGTTTATCGCACTGATTACAACTTCTCCGTCATACGCCTTCAGCCTTGCGCGGACGTCCAAAAGCAATCCAAGCACTTGTGATGAGAAAAACTTTACGCACTCGAAATCGAACACTATTTTATTCGGTTTTTTTTCCTCGATAAATTTATTGATTTGTGCTGCAGCGGCCGTTACTCCTTCGGTATCGCTTATTGAAACCGCCTCAAAAACTGCAACTGCAACATCACCTTCGCTTGTCACTTTAACGTTAACTGTATCGTCCATATTGATTATTTCTCTTCCCTAATCGAAAATAAACTCATTATTGATTGTATCACAAATTTGGCAAATAAAACTGAATTTTTTCCTTTCTTTTAAGTATTTTTGCTTATTTCTTAACATTTATCAAAACTAATTTACCAAAAATCACTTATTTGACAATCCCAATAAAGTGAACCATGCGCCCTATAGATACTTTCATCCTGATTTCAGCTGTTACTTTAGCACAATTAAGTCACAGATACTCTTTAGGCCTAATCCTGAATATAGGTCTTTTCTTTATATAATAACACAACAGGAATAAACAAAACCGCTGTTACAAGCATGATTTTTACAAAAAACCAGTAATAAGAAGCACCCGGCAGACTGCTTGTACCATCTTCATTTTGTATGTACTTATTGACTTGTCCGGTAAATATATTGCCAAGTGTAATCGACAGAAAAAAAACCGCCATTATAAACGACTTCATTTTTTTAGGAGCCTGCGTATATGAAAATTTCAGACACGTTATCGAAACCAAAACTTCAGACGACGCCAAAATCAAATGTGCCAGAGCCTGCCATCCGATACTTGGCGTCTCGCCAAGGTCAATACGTTTCTGTATTAAAGCCGACACGGTGAAAACCAATGCCGTCATAAAAAGACCGGCTGAAATTTTATGAAGTGCTCTCAAACGAAACACTTTATTAATCAGCGGATAAATGACATATTCAAATGTTGGTATCAGAGCCATTATAAAAAATGGATTCAATGTTACAATCTGAGCAGGAAGCCATTCATGCCCAAACCAGTTTCTGTTCATATCATTGGCCTGCAAAATCCAGGAGGAATCCATCTGGTCAAATATTGACCAAAAAGGCGCTATGAAAACATAAATGATACACATCTTACCGATGGCCCTGAGTCCTTCACCGCTAAAGCATTCTTTGACAAATCCGAAACCTCCCGGCCGAATATGAATAAATTTCCATCGACCGAGCCAATAAGCAAAAGTAGCCAATATCATTGCAGCGCAAGGCGTTCCAAATGCTATCCGTGGACCGTATCTATTAAGCAATACCGGAACCAGTAATGTCGAAAAAGTTGAACCAAAATTAACGGAGAAATAGAACAAGCCATAAAACTTTTGCATCTTGTCCTGATTATTCCTGCTGAACTGATCGCCCACATTGGCTGATACACAGGGCTTCATTGCTCCTGAACCTACGGCAACTAATATAAGTCCCATTGACAGGCCAAATCGAGTTTGGTCAAAAACCAAAAATATAAGACCAACACAATTTACCAGAGCAAAGAAAACAATTGTCTTGAACTTGCCGAAAAATATATCACACAAAAGAGCACCGATAAACGGAGTAAAATACACAGCAGCTACGAAGTAATGAAAATATTTCTTGGCCGCTGTTTCACTCATTAACGCAAGTTCGCCGCTCGCTCCCAACAGATACTCCGTCATAAAAACAACGAGAATACACCTCATCCCGTAAAAACTAAAACGCTCAAACGCCTCATTAGTCAGAATGTAAGCAACAGAATCAGGCATCTTTTCTGATACTGCAGGCACGGTCATGTACTTGTTCTCAGACATATTCGTTTATGCATCTCCTTTTTATCGTCAAGCCTCATTTTTCCTCGTCGCTGTACGGCAAAGCCAGAAGCCAATTCCCATCAACAGAACTATTCCCGGCCAAGTCCCTAAAGGCTTATCAACTACCGCCAGAACATCCGGATTGCCGCTTATCACAATTGGTATCGCCAGCAATATTCCTACCAATGCTTCTCCGGTAATCAATCCTGATGCGAAAAGCAGTCCGCTTCTGCCCCTCTTTTCCTTTACATCTTCGGTAAAACCTTTTCTCTGGTAGTACCTGTTAATAGCAAAATGAATTATCCCTCCGACAAATATAGGCACTTCCAACTCAAACGGAAGATATATCCCTATCGCCACTGCTAATACCGGCGTGCGAAACGAACTGCCTCTTCGTACAAGATACTCATCCAATATTATCACCCCAACAGCCAGAACCATCCCTATCCAAACATAATTCCAGGGCAGTCCGCCTTCAAAAACTCCTTTTGCCACCGAAGCCATCAGATGGGCTTGCGGAGCGCTTAAGGCATTTGCCGTCGCCGATGAGTGTCCCTTAAAGCCGTAAGCTTTAAGCAACAGCATCAATACAGGCGCCATTACCAATGCCGCAGAAACAGTCCCTACTAACTGCATCACCTGCTGCTTCCACGGCGTCGCCCCAACAATATATCCGGCCTTCAAATCCTGCATATTATCACCGGCGATAGCCGCTGCACAGCAAA
>CAZIKS010000300.1:0-3414 GCA_964539795.1 uncultured Pirellulales bacterium | reverse complement strand
AGGTCATAGCGACGGTTCAATCCAGATGCCAGAGATTTGACTTCGGCAATATAAGTCCCAACCTTATTGCAGGCCAACTCAAAAGCATACTTAAGCAGGAAAAAATAAAGTATGAGGACGATTTGATTTTACCGCTGGCTAAAATGGCAAACGGGTCAATGCGAGACGGCCTTAGCCTGCTGGATAGATTAATAAGTACGGGTGCAGAACCGTTGACCGTTGAACTGCTCGAAGAGTATTTAGGCTGTCCCAACAGTGAAAAAGTCTATAATCTCGTCTCAAAAATAGGCGACAGCGATGCGGCAGGAACGCTACAGGCGGTAGAAGATTTGATTAATACCGGGCTGAGCGACGTCCAAATTGTCGATTCACTTGTCGATTGTATGCGTGATTTGATGGTGGCCAAATCTACGTCGGCGGAAACTGAACTTCTGACTTTGACGGCTGAGCAGCGAAAACAAGCCGGCGAATTAGCCGAAAAATTCGATATTGCAGCACTTATTTACAACATAACAACACTTGAAAAACTGCGATGGACAATCAAAAACAGCGATACACCGAGGGCACTTTTAGAGGCTTCTCTAATAAGATTCGCTTTGAGCGAACATTTTCTCAATGTCGATGCTCTTTTATCAGAGAAACAAACCGCACCCGTTAAAAAAAAACGCCCGGCCGCCCTTAGCACAGAGCTAAAAGCCCCTTTCGAGCCAGCCAAACCCGCAACTGATGAACCGCCCTCTTTGCCGCAGCTAAATGACATAGAGTCAATAAACAGAAATTGGCCGGATATTTTAAAAATTATCATTGCCAAACTTGGACCTGGCACTGGCGGGTTGTTAAGTTCCGCTAAGCCGAGTCGATTTGAATATGGACGGTTGACGCTTGAATTCGGCGCTTCGACCGGTGTATCAAAGAAGATGTGCGAAAGTAACGGCCGGAAAGAAGCAATCGAGTCTTTATTAAGCGAGCATTGCCGAAAGCCTATACAATTAAAGCTGGAAATAGCTTCCGAGGGAGAGATTCAGTCCAAACCCGATTCTAAACAAACCGGGACCAGCAGCCGGAGAAAAAACGAAATAGTCAGCGACCCTGCGGTAAAAACCGTTCTGATGGGACTGGGCGCAACAATCACTGGTATCGAAGAATTGAAAGAATAATCCTGGAGATTTAAGAGAAAAGATGGGGTCGGCATATACAGAAAGTTTGAACAGGCTGATAGAGGAGTTTGAAAAGCTGCCGGGTGTTGGGCCTAAGACGGCAGAACGCCTGGCCTTCTATATATTAAAAGCTGAGCCGGCTGAGGCGATGAAACTTTCCAAAGCAATCAGTGATGTCAAAAATAAAATCAAACGATGCAAAATCTGCTACAATCTTTCGGAACAGGCTGTTTGTCAAATCTGCTCAGACACACGGCGCGATAAAGAGATGATTTGTGTTGTCGAACAGCCCAAAGATATAATAAATCTTGAGAAAACAGGCACCTGCAAGTGGGTCTATCATGTTCTCGGCGGCCACATCGCACCGCTTGAAGGAATCGAGCCCGGCGATCTGACTATCGAAAAGCTGGTTGAAAGAGTGCGCGAAGGCAGCGTAAAAGAAATTATTATGGCAACCAACCCTAACATGGCCGGCGACGGTACGGCACTTTATATAAGCTCACTGCTCAGGGGTGCTGGCGTGAAAATCACCCGGCTGGCAAGAGGGCTTCCCACTGGCAGCACCATCGAATATGCAAGCGGAAAAATGCTTACAGACGCCATAATCGGCAGACAAAAATTAGAGTAAGCTGCACTATTTTTAACCGGACAGAAATCAAAAACAGGCTAACTAATTATGCACAATAAGGTCAGAGTTAAAGTTGGAATAATCGGTTCGCAGTTTCAAGCTGATATTCACGCTGAATCATTCAGAATAATGCCTGATGAAGCTGAAGTTGTTGCCGTTGCCTCGCCTACGCCGGGCAATGCCGAGAAGCTGGCTAAGAAGTATGGAATACCACGAATCTTTACTGACTATAAAAAAATGTTAGCTGAAAAAGATATTGAAATGGTAACAATCACGGCGCCGAATTATCTGCATGCTCAGATGACCATTGATGCGGCTGGTGCGAGCAAGCACGTGCTTTGTGAAAAACCTTTGTGCATAACGCTGGAAGAGGCCGACCTGATGATTGAGACATGCAAGCGCAAGGGAGTACTATTGATGTACGCTGAAGAGCTTTTCTTTACACCCAAATACGTAAAGGCCAAAGAAATGGCCGACGAGGGGGCCTTTGGCAAGGTATATATGGTCAAACAAAGCGAGAAGCACTTCGGTCCGCATGCACAGTGGTTCTGGGATGTTGAGAAGTCCGGCGGTGGTGCATTGATGGACCTGGGTTGTCACGGCATTGCCTTTTGTTACTGGTTTCTGGGCCGGCCCAAAATCAAAAGCGTTTACAGCCAGATGGCTACACACGTCCATGGTGATAAGACTAAAGGTGAGGACAACGTTATATGTATTCTTGAATTTGCCAACGGCACCATAGGAATGGTCGAGGACAGCTGGGCCCGCCGGGGCGGTATGGAGGACCGGATTGAGGTTTACGGCGAAGGTGGCGTTACTTATGCAGACCTGCATATGGGTAATGCTCTGCCGACTTACAGCAAGTACGGCTACGGTTATGCGGTGGAAAAAGCACCTACCACGAAGGGCTGGACATATCCTGTTTTTGAAGAACTATGGAACTATGGATTTCCACAGGAAATGCACCATTTTGCCCGTTGCGTTCGCGGTAAGGAACAGCCGCAGGCGACCGGTGAAGATGGACGAGTTGTGCAGGAGGCGCTATACGCCGGTTATAAGTCGGCAGGGACCGGCAGCAAAGTCCAGTTGCCGTTCAGGCCTGAAGGAATTAAAGTGCCTATCGAGTTATGGCTGAACCAAAAGCAGGGAGTATGAAATAATTAGGCGATTTTTATTCTTTCATTTTCAGGACAATGAATCTCTTTGGAGTAACCGGGCCCGAACACCGTGTGTAAATCAGCCGGAAAAATAAGTAGTGAGAAGTCATAATCGGTAACCGAAGCCGGCAGGCAGGCTCTATCAGGCAGGCTCTATCAGGCAGCAAATGCAGGGCTGTTTGGGCGTGGTTTAAGAATGTTTTTTTGTAAAGTTTTTGAATAAACTGGCGGATATTATCAAAAAACTCCCTAAATTTATGTTATAATGGGGTGGTAGAAAATTTTGTAAATGTCCAAAATTTTTAGGTTATAATGAAAGTCCGTATTTTGAAATTTTGGCAAGTCGAGACGGATAAAGTTTTTTTCGGGTGATTTTATGAAGCTGGAAATGAGAGGACAGATGCGGATGGAGCAGAAAATGAAGCTCGCTCCGCATATGATTCAATCGATGGAGATTCTCCAGCTTCCAATC
>CAZIKS010000299.1:0-3434 GCA_964539795.1 uncultured Pirellulales bacterium | reverse complement strand
CATAGCCTTTTCCTCTATAATAGGTAGGACTTTTAAATTTTTCTATTTTTCCAGCGTCTATATCTTCGACTAATCTTAACATATCAGGTTGTCGAGATTCAAAGATTGTTGATGATGTGGAAGAACCACCTGGCATGTCTGCTTGTCTTTGTGTTATTTGAGTTGTTGGTATACCCGCATCTGATAAACCTTGTTGGTTAGATAGTATAGTTGAAAGTTGTTCACTAGCTTCTCTTGCTTGCTCGGGAGTCATATTCTTTGCGAACAGATTTGCTGTAGCTTTGGTTAATTTACCAAACCCTTTAATTGTTAAAGCTCCTACACCAGCTATATCAAAAAAGTCTATCATTGACATTGCAGCAGCGTTTCTTTCTTCTTGATTCAAAGGTATCCCCTGACTCATCTTTCCAAACGCATCTCGTTGTTCACCAAAAAATAAATTTCTTCCCTCATCAAATAAATTAACGTCTCCTTGATACCCTCTGTCTTTAAGGTCTTGCATCATCATATTCTCATTAGCTTTAACGGTTCTGATATATTCCAGGGACCCAGGTTTAAATTTAGGATCCACTTGATAATTTGTTTCAGCTAAAACCTCTTGATCTTTTAATTTTTGTTCTTCACGAGCAAGAGCATCTTCTTTGCTTCCAGCTATAACATTATAAACAGGAGATAAAGCTTTACCTAAGAACTCTGATTGTTTTTTTAGAATTTCTTGTTTTTGTTCTTCTCTAGTAGGCATATATCTACGAGAACCAGCTCCACGAGGTTCAGCCATGTAAGCTGGATCATTATCAATTACATCATCAAAAGGATTATATGCCATTAGTAATACTCTGTTTCTCCGTGGTCCGTGGGCTCATCTTCTTCATCGTCGAGTAACCTCACAAAGTTTCCTTGTCTAAATCTCATTAAGGCTTGAGTCATGGAATCTACTAAGTCATCATGTTCACCGAAGGGGAACTGTGCACACTCCTCGACCATCTCTTCAGCCCATCTTTCGTCAGGTATCCACACTACTCCACTTTCGAACAACGGAGCAACTGCGTGTACCCTCGATACTTTATCATTCCCTTTACTAGGGGTAAAGTTAATAACAGGAATACCCAAGGCCCGTAGTTCTTGGATCAAGGGCAGTCCTGATGCTTTCGCTTCAACGATCACGGTCTCAGGTTCCCAGTATTTATACTGTTCTATAGCTGCTCTTTTCAATTCAGGGAACTCGTAACGTTCCTTTATGCAATCTAATAATAAAATATTAGGGGTTACTTCGTCAGGATAGAACACACCCCACGTACTAATAGCACTATAATCCCCCGTCTCCTTTTTTGTAAACGCTGTATCGTAGCTTTGTATAACGTGACTTAACATAGGGATATCTTTTCTATCCCAAACTTGCCACCAGTCCCTTTTGATTAAGGCACCCTCTTCACCTGTAGGATTCTGTTGCCATTGTGCTTGCCACTTCTGTTCTGTTAAAGATGCTTTGACAGCTTCTAATTCTTCAATTTTCCAATAATTAGGCCATACAGGTTTACCACTAGGTAAGATCGCGGGAAATTCTATAATGTCCCACTGATCGGCTTTGACTTCGCCCATCGCTTTTTGAAGTTGTCCTGTAAGATCCTTATCGGACCAACGCGTCATAACACAGACGATCGATCCTCCTGGTTGCAAACGTTGACGAGGACCCGATGTATACCACTCCCAAGTATTATCCATTGCTGTTGAAGACAAGGCGTCTTGTTCTGAGTGCGGATCATCAATGATGAGAAGATCAGCGCCACGACCAGTAATGGCACCACCCACACCCGCGCCAAAATATTCACCACCATGATTCGTTTCCCAACGTCCCGCAGCTTTTGAATCTTCAGAAAGTTTAACATCTTGAAATACTTTTGCATAATCATTCGAGTCTATAAGGTTTCTTACTTTACGTCCAAATCTATAGGACAGTTCAGCTGTGTGTGTTGTTTGAATGATCTTGGTCTGTGGTTTGTGGCCCAAGAGCCAAGCTGGAAAGAGGTAGGACGCAAATTCTGATTTCGTATGTCTCGGTGGCATGTTCACAATTAATCGTTTTATTTCACCTGACAAGACTTTCTCAAACTTCTCCGCGATCATTCTATGGTGATCAGATTCCACGAACCCTGGCCACACTGCTTTAACGAACGTTATAAAGGAGTCTCTTGACTTACTACTTAAATCTAATTGCGCTTTACGAAGTTCAAGTTTAAGCATTGCTTCTCTTGCTTCGTCATGCGTCATTGATTCGACATCAATGTCTAATCTCATACTCAGACTTATATCAGATGGAATTATTTGTGGCAATCATAACCTAGATGCCCTCTGCTACGAAGCTAGGGTCGAAAAAGGGGGGTCGGGGTCAACCACTACATCTAGTGGTTGAGAACGGCTTTAGGAACCTTATTTAGTGGTCAGAGTTTTTTTGAGTCGGAGAAATACCAGCGAGAAACTGGGCTGGAGATTAATCCAGCCCGAGATAATTAAAAGTCTAAAGGATTAATTTTTCCTTGTAACTTTGTTAGTAGGTTACGACCCCATGCTTTTACTTGAGCGTCATCAGTAGTAGCAATAAGATTATAAATTTCACTACTAAGGAGATTAGCAATAGCACGATAGTCTACCTCTCTTGTTGTTGTTTGCTCACGTGTAAGACGAGTTGTCTCTTCAAGACGCTCTTCCAAATTAGCAAAAGGTCTTGACGTGAGGTTGTTATCGTTAGGCATATAAGTATAATACATATGTCCTAACTAATTGCAACTAATTAGTTGTGGATAACTTTATTTTCTTTTTATCAAGATCTGTCGCATTACTGCACCTTATATAAGAACATCAGCCGACGGCACACCTGAGCTAAACCCCCATGCGTAAACTACCACACATAGACGCCTATGCTATATGCTTATTGTGCAATGGACAATGGAGTAAGGCACGGCGAGAAAACGCCGTGCCATGTGCCTAAACTAATTGTTGTTTGCTACGTCTTGCATCTGCATTTGAAGAAGTGGAAAATTCTCTGTAAGAATTTCGCTTTCTTCTTCATGGTCAACGACAGGTTTTAATTCTAAAGAATTAACTTCCTTCGTCTTATATGAAGCGTAAACGTCGGGTTGATCTTTGCGAAATGCTTCGCTATCAAACCTAAGATAAGATCTAGGTATGACATTAATCTTGTGATCGATACCCTTGAGGACTTTGTCCTCTGCTTCAATGAAAGACTTAACGAGATCTTTCTGTGCTTTTAACTTCGAACTGATGAAGTTGCTTAGAATAGTTAGTCTTGCTAACTTGTCTATTTCTTTCTTTTTGTTCATTGTTATTACCTCCTATTGGTATAATAATAATATAGGTATTTCCTAATAAATTACAAGTACCAAATGAATATTTATTTTCACACACCAAACTCAGCT
>CAZIKS010000298.1:0-3466 GCA_964539795.1 uncultured Pirellulales bacterium | reverse complement strand
CTGCCCACGTGGCGTATCTGCCGACGGGAAGGGTATTGGGCGTAAGTAAGCTTGCGCGTATCGTCGATGGCTTTGCCCGCAGGCTGCAGGTCCAGGAGCGTCTCACCGAGCAGATAGCAGATTTTATGATGAGCTCTCTTGAACCAAAGGGTGTTGCCGTGGTACTGGAAGCGGCCCACAGCTGTATGACAATTCGGGGTATTAAAAAGCCCGGCTCGGTGATGGTGACCTCGGCCCTGCGAGGCATTTTCAGAAAAGACCCAAGAAGCAGAAGCGAAGTTATAAGCCTAATTCACAGCGGCAAAAACTAAGAAACAAGAGTTAATCGCAGGACATGTTAAGTGAGTTTACGCTGAGCCTGTGATTTTACCCTGAGTGTAATCGAAGGGCTGACTTATCTTTTATTTTTCCCCCCGAACGACAGTTCGCGCCATTTATTCTGAAAAATCCGAAAAAAAGACTTGACAAAAGTTGGGGGGGGGTATATACCGCACTATACGAATGTGCGAAATTTCGGCGGAGTATCCACGGAACTTCCAATATACGGTAGTATGTGCTGTAACTTCGTTGCAGCAATGAGTTTGTGCGTTTTGTACATAAGCGAAATAATCGTTCAGCGGCGGAGCTAAACGATGAGCGAATGGAGAATTTCAAATCATTAACACTTTTTAAGGAGGATTTGTTATGCAAGCAGAATTGTCTTATTGTTCTGTTCAGCAGCTAAGCTGAACACAGAGGAGAAAAATTAACAAAAGAAAAGGAGATCAATCATGTCTAAGAAATCATTTTTTTTAACGGCTCTTATTTTTGTATCAGGGATAATAAGCAGCAGTGAAGGCACCACCCCCCAAATATCCGGTGTATCAGGAACTGTGTCCCAGGGAAACACGATAACTATTTCCGGTAGTTATATGGTGGACGAAGATACAACTAACTGGGATTCCTTTTTTTCTGATAACTCGGATGCTTCCGGTTTTGAAGGCACAAGTCCTTCAGCGGATGGTTACAGCGGTGTTGGGCCGACAGGCGGGACATACGTAACTAATGTACAGTTATTAGGAAGCCAAAGTATAAGGTTTCATGTGCAGGGAGCTTCCAGTAATTGTCCTGTAGGTAATTTAATGGACTATAATGCTTTCGCTCCGCAAGATACGTACAGCGGTGAACGTTATTACAGATTATATGCACGATGGAACACAGCAGATGATTCATGGCCTACGAGTCATATAAAAATGTTTTATACTCTTAATGGCGGTTCGAACATATATTTTCAGCCTAGTGCCGGGTCAGTTCGCCCGACACATATGTGCGTTACATACGGTGGAGCGAGCCATTATTATGCAATTCCATCAGGGCAGTTGGAAAATGACCGATGGTATGCCATGGAAATACGTATAAAAGGTACCTCACCATATGCAATACAGGCCTGGGTGGATGGCACTCAGATTATGAACGAAACCCCAAACAGTGCCAGTTCATATGTTTACCTTCTGTTTGGCATAGTAAATTGCTGTGGAACAACATCAAATTTCGACCTGGACCACTGGATGGATGGCCTTGCAGTTTCTACATCAAGAATATATCCGGCGGCTATAGTTGAAATCGGAGATGACTCGAATTATTCTACGGCAACAAAGCTACATCAGGCGCCTCTTTTTCTTAGTGATGGTTCGACTCAGGTTAAAGTGGACTTAACTGACCTCGGCAGCGGGCCGTATTATCTATGGGTTACTAATAATAAACAGGAAAGAAGTTCATCCTACCAACTACAAACTGACTTGGCAACTAATCCGAGTCCGGCCAATAGTGCTACTAATGTCGATGTTGATGCAAACCTTAGCTGGACGGCAGGCTCCGGTGCAACATCCCACGATGTGTACTTCGGCACGGATTCGACGCCCGATTCTGGTGAACTCCAGGGCAACCAGACCGCTGCTACCTTCGAACCCGGAACAATGTCCAACAGTACCACATACTACTGGCGTATCGATGAGGTCGACTCCGGTGGCACAACAACCGGTAACGTCTGGAGCTTTACAACCGAATCAGGTGCATCACCTCCGGGGCAGGCGACAAATCCCAGCCCGGCTAATAGCGCCACCGATGTTAGCATCAATGCCGATCTAAGCTGGACAGCGGGCTCCGGCACCACATCGCACGATGTGTACTTTGGTACATCAAGCCCGGGTACATTCCAGGGCAACCAGACGGCTGCGACCTTTGAACCCGGTACAATGGCCAATGATACGACCTACTACTGGCGCATAGACGAAATCAATGCTGGCGGTACAACTACCGGTAACGTCTGGAACTTCACAACCGAATCAGGTGCCTCACCTCCGGGGCAGGCGACAAATCCCAGCCCGGCTAATAGCGCCACCGATGTTAGCATCAATGCCGATCTAAGCTGGACAGCGGGCTCCGGCACCACATCGCACGATGTGTACTTTGGTACATCAAGCCCGGGTACATTCCAGGGCAACCAGACGGCTGCGACCTTTGAACCCGGTACAATGGCCAATGATACGACCTACTACTGGCGCATAGACGAAATCAATGCTGGCGGTACAACCACCGGAAATGTCTGGAGTTTCACAACCATCGTCGCAGCCCCTTCCCAGGCAACAAATCCAAGCCCGGCTGACAGTGCCACTGATGTGGCTGTCAGCGCCGATTTAAGCTGGACTGCCGGCTCTGGCTCGACATCAAGTGACGTGTACTTCGGCACTACAAGCCCCGGCACTTTCCAGGGCAACCAGACCGCTACTACATTCGACCCGGGTACAATGGACAACGGTGCCACATATTACTGGCGTATTGATGAGCTAAACGCAGGTGGTACAACAACTGGAACCGTCTGGAGCTTTACAACCATTGTTGCAGTACCCGGCCAGGCTTCCAGTCCCAGCCCCGCCGATAGCGCTACGGACGTAAGTATCAATGCTGATTTAAGCTGGACTGCAGGCGCCGGTTCTACTTCAAGTGACGTTTACTTCGGAACAACAAGCCCCGGCACTTTCCAGGGCAACCAGACGGCTACTACATTCGACCCGGGCACAATGGCCAACGATACCACTTATTACTGGCGTATCGACGAACTAAACGCCGTCGGTACAACCACCGGCACTGTCTGGAACTTTACAACGATAGTCAGTACAGGCGATGAGATTATCGGCTGGTGGGCACTGGATGATGGCACAGGTACTACCGCTGCTGATTCAACTGCTTACGGCAATGACGGTACACTTGTTGGAAGTCCAGCCTGGACAAATGATGCTGAAAGAGGCTGGTGCCTTGATTTCAGCGGTGACGATAATTATGTGACAATACCTAATGAGTCTTTCTTCGACATCATCGGTAATATTACCGTGATGGCCTGGATGAAGGATGATTATACCGATTGGAGAAACATCTCAACCATTATCGCCAAGGGTATTGATAGCAGTGGTGGTTTTGCACTGCAAAA
>CAZIKS010000297.1:0-3522 GCA_964539795.1 uncultured Pirellulales bacterium | reverse complement strand
ATCACTGTCCCCGAGTGCAAGCGAATCTCCATCAGAATCGGCTTCGGAATCCCCGAGTGAAAGTCCCTCGTTGAGTCCGTCAGCGAGCGAGAGTCCATCAGAATCACCATCCGAATCGCCATCACTTAGTCCATCGGCTTCTGAATCACCGTCGGAGTCACCTTCTCCAAGTCCAGGTGACGGGTGTGCAAAAGATCAGCAGCAAACTTTAGAATCTGCCGATGTTGCTTTTGGCGGACTGAATGATATTTCCAGAGTAGCTCAATCGTTTCAGCCGTCTGTTACGATGGACATTTGCAAGGTTAGGGTTTATTTATTTTCAGCCGGAAGCCCAACGGATGATGTCCAATGTGATATTTTTGACGATGACGCTGGCGAACCGGGTGTTTCTATTGCAACTGCCGCTAATGTAGTTGATGGAAGTGCATTAACCGGAACAAAAGAATTATACAACTTTCTTTTTGATACCGGTACAATGCTTGCAATCGACACTCCTTATTGGATAGTTCTTTCAAGAACAGGTGCTCAAAGTGGTGTTAATTATTACAAAACCCGAGCTTATGGGGAAGGCAATAATTATGAAAGAGGCGAAGCTTTAAGGGAAGATGATGGCGTTTGGGTAATACTTGGAATAGGTGACTACGAAGATCTTTGGTTTGTAGAATATTATGATGATGCAGGATCGGCATCTGAATCACCATCCGAAAGCCCAAGTAAGTCACCAAGCGAATCGGCATCGTTGAGTCCGTCGGCTTCGGAATCGCCGAGCGAGTCACCTTCAGAATCACCCTCATTGAGTCCTTCTGCGTCTGAATCTCCGAGCGAAAGTGCGTCCGAATCGGCTTCTGAGAGTCAAAGTCTTTCGCCATCGGCATCCGAATCACCATCGCTTTCTCCATCCGCATCAGAATCACCCTCGGAATCCGCTTCAGAAAGTTTGAGTGAGAGTCCGAGTTTAAGCCCATCGGCAAGTGAATCGGCTTCGCTTTCTCCGAGCGCAAGTGAGTCACCGAGTGAAAGCTATTCTGAGTCACCTTCGGAATCGGCTTCATTAAGTCCTTCAGCATCAGAATCTCCGTCTGAGAGTTTTTCTGAATCTCCCTCATTGAGCCCATCGGCTTCGGAATCACCTTCCGAATCAGCGAGCGAAAGCCCATCAGTAAGTCCTTCGCTGGGGTCTTCATCAGAAAGCCCATCGGAGTCACCGAGTTTATCTCCGAGTGCATCAGAATCAGCATCCGAATCGGCATCCGAATCAGCTAGTGAGTCACCTTCGGAATCACCGAGTGAGTCGTTATCCGAGAGTCCTTCACTTAGCCCATCGGCGAGTGAAAGTCCGTCAGAGTCATTATCGGAATCTCCGAGCCTGTCACCTTCCGCCAGTGAGTCGTCGAGTTTAAGCCCCTCAGCATCCGAATCACCATCATTGAGTCCATCGGCTTCGGAAAGTCCATCGGAATCCCAGAGTGAATCTCCAAGTGAATCGTTGAGTGAGAGTCCTTCTTTATCCCCCTCGGCTTCAGAATCTCCCTCAGAGTCGTTAAGCGAATCACCGAGTTTATCACCCTCAGCGAGCGAGTCACTTTCGGAATCGGCTTCAGAATCACCATCCGAAAGCCAGAGTTTAAGCCCTTCGGCCTCCGAAAGTCCATCCGAGAGTCATAGCGAATCTCCGAGCTTAAGTCCTTCGGCGAGTGAATCTCCATCAATTTCGCCATCAGAATCGCCTTCGATAAGTCCTTCTCTTGGTTCTTCTTCCGAAAGCCCCTCAGAATCGCCGTCACTTTCACCATCAGCTTCAGAATCACCCTCGGAATCTGCGAGTTTAAGTCCTTCAGCATCGGAGAGTCCAAGTGAGTCATTATCAGAGTCACCGAGTGAATCGTTATCCGAAAGTCCGAGTCTTTCTCCCTCGCCGAGCGAATCGCCTTCAGAATCAGCCTCGGAATCTCCGAGTTTATCACCCTCGGCCAGTGAATCCCCATCGGAATCTTTGAGCGAATCGCCGAGTTTATCTCCCAGCGCGAGCGAAAGCCCATCCGAATCGCCATCAGAATCTTTATCTGAGAGTCCATCAGAAAGCCCAAGTGAGTCACCTAGTTTGAGTCCTTCGGCCTCTGAATCACTTTCTGAGTCACCGAGCGAATCGGCATCTGAATCACCTTCAGAAAGTTTGAGCGAAAGTCCGAGTTTGAGTCCGTCGGCTTCGGAATCGCCTTCTGAGTCGCTTTCCGAAAGCCCCTCGCTTTCACCGTCAGCTTCGGAGTCACCCTCGGAATCGCTGAGCGAATCGGCTTCAGAAAGTCCGAGTTTGTCACCTTCGGCATCAGAATCACCGAGCGAGTCATTATCTGAAAGTCCGAGTCTTTCTCCTTCAGCGAGTGAAAGTCCATCGGAGAGCCCATCGGAATCGTTATCAGAATCTCCATCGGAATCGTTATCAGAATCATTATCCGAAAGTCCAAGTTTAAGCCCGAGTGCTTCGGAAAGTCCGAGCGAGTCACCCAGTTTGAGCCCAAGTGCATCGGAGTCATTTTCGGAGTCTCCAAGTGATTCGCCGTCAATGCCTCCTGCTGTATATTATGATTTTATAGCAACACAAGATTGTTTTAATTTTATAGCAACACAAGATTGCTTTAATTTTATAGATTCAAATTCAACTAGATAGAATCAAGGAGGGGGAAATAATTTATGAGTAAAGTATCCATTATAGTTCCTGCTCGCAACGAGATATTTTTACAACAGACACTCAATGAAATTTTCAAAAACGCCAAGGGTGAAATTGAAGTCATAGCAATACTTGATAGATATTGGCCCAGTCCACCATTAAAAAATAATCCCAATTTAGTTATACTTCACAAGGGTAATTCTACCGGCATGAGAAGCAATATAAATGCAGCGGCCAGGATTGCTACCGGCAAATATTTAATGAAAATAGATGCTCATTGCAAGGTGGGCAAGGGCTTCGACAAGATATTGAAAAGGGATTGTGGAGAAAATTGGCTGTCCGTACCAAGTAGATATAGTCTTGATGCTGAAAAATGGGAACGCACTAGAGGACCGGTAGATTATATATATTTAACATTTCCTTATACAGACGATGATCTATACGGCACTGGCTTTCACGGCAAAAAATGGCGCGGACCGCACGGGCAAGATGGAAGTTTCTGGCATTTAGAAAAAGAACGAAAACATATAAAAATTGATGATCTTTTGTCTTTTCAGGGGTCTTGTTGGTTTATGCACAAGTCGTATTTTTTTCATATTGGATGCATGGATGATATTAATTTTACAAGCCATCAGGAAGCTCAGGAATTAGGAATGAAGGTCTGGTTGTCTGGTGGCAGGGTAATTAGAAATAAAAACACATGGTATGCTCATCTACACAAAGGCACTAAATACGGCAGGGGATTTAGAGCATCGAAAAAAGATCAAAGAGCAACACAAGTATATTCTACAAATTTATGGATGAAAAACCAATGGACGGGTAAAACAAGAAAATTAGCATGATTGATAGATAGA
>CAZIKS010000296.1:1556-3545 GCA_964539795.1 uncultured Pirellulales bacterium | reverse complement strand
GGCTGCTCATTGGATGAAAACTTGATTATTTGCGCAGACTCCGTCAAGTACCTGAAAAAGAAGGGGCTGGAAGTAATCTTTGACGCCGAGCATTTTACGACGGCTATAAGAAAAATCCCGAATATGCGATGAAGGTTCTCTCTGCCGCTGCCGAGGCCGGAGCTAATATTCTTGTACTTTGCGATACTAACGGCGGTTCCCTGCCGTGCGATGTGCATGAAATTACAAAAACCGTCTGCGAGCAATTCAGCTCGCTAATTGTTGGTATTCACGCTCATAATGACACCGACTGCGCCACAGCCAATACAATAGTTGCGGTTCAGGCCGGCGCACGCCACGTTCAGGGCACAATGAACGGGCTTGGCGAGAGATGCGGCAATGCCAATTTGTGTACTGTTATACCTAATCTTGCGCTTAAGATGGATTTTGAAGTAATCAGCCCGGAAAAAATCAGAACCCTGACAGAGGCGTCGAGGTTTATTTTTGAGATTGGAAACCTCACTCCTGTAATGAATATGGCCTATGTCGGGGAAAGCGCTTTTGCCCACAAGGCCGGCCTGCATGTAGATGCTCTTCGCAAAAATAAACGCACTTATGAGCACATCGACCCGAAACTCATCGGCAATGAGCGGCGGTTCCTCATTTCAGAGCTAAGCGGAAAGTCGAATATCTTAGCTGAGCTTGAAAAGACCAAGATAAGTCAGGACAAACAGTTAGCTCAAAAGATTCTGACCTCTGTTCAGGAGCTTGAAAATGAAGGTTATCAGTTCGAAGCTGCAAATGCCAGCTTCGATTTACTTGTCAAGAAGCTTATGGGGACATACAAGCCGTTTTTCGAGCTTATAAAATATCACACGACCGTAGAGAAACACGCAACTGGTAATATGATTACCGAAGCTACTGTTAAGCTCAAAGTTGACGGTATAACAGAACACGTTGTCGGCGAAGGTAACGGCCCGGTAAACGCGCTTAACGCTGCCTTGAGAAAGTCCCTGGAGAGATTTTATCCGGCTATCCGGGATGTCCATTTAATCGACTATAAGGTTCGAGTGGTAAATGCCCGTGCAGGCACGGCTGCCCGCGTGCGGGTAATAATCGAATCACGCGATAAAACCTCAATCTGGGGCACGGTAGGCGTATCAGAGAATATAATAGAGGCAAGTTGGGAGGCCCTTGTCGATTCCGTCGAATATAAACTGCAAAAAGACAAGCAGTGATTCCAACTCAAAATCGGCGGGCTTCATTTTGCGGCGGCAATTTTTCTTATCATTTACTCCCTTACGATGCTCCCCGGCTTATCTTTTATTTTCCCCCCAATTTGCTTACACCGTTGATTTATTTCGTAGGATGGGCTTTAGCCCATGCGGTAACTTCTCTGATGGAACCTAATTCGAGCAACCCCGGTGTCGTTTCCGGCCTCTGGATCCCGATGCCGTTTCAGAGAGTTGTCGTTTTAAGGTAAATTCCTTTACCAGACTTTTTCCTCTTTTTTCCTTGATTTGCTAAGTACATGCTGTATAATAGTATCGTCCTTCGTATTTTGGATGATATAACGAGGAGATTGATGACAATGGCCAATTTTCCTTTAACAGTAAGCTTTCGCAAACCTTAAAGCGGTATCTCTATATAAAACATTAACTTCTTTTTAAGAGGTAAAAGTAATGAACCTCGGTAATGGTCGCAAGTTCAGGATTCAATGGTTTTTGGCGGCTGTTTGTATTGTTCCGGTCTTTATTTCTAAAGATGCTTCTGCAGGCTCGATTGTCGGCTGGGGAAGGCAGGTCGTCGGGGTGGACCTTAGCGGCGGTTTTACCGCCATTAGCGCAGGATTGGACCACAGTCTGGGCCTTAAGGCCGATGGCTCGCTCGTCGCTTGGGGAGGCAATGACTATGGCCAATGCAATATCCTTTCACCCAACAGCGGCTTTATCGCTATCGCCGCAGGAGATTACCACAGTCTGGGCCTTAAGACCGATGGCTCGATAATCG
>CAZIKS010000296.1:0-1456 GCA_964539795.1 uncultured Pirellulales bacterium | reverse complement strand
TGGGGAGACAACTACTACGGCCAATGCGATATCCCTGAGCCTAACAGCGGCTTTACCGCCATTAGCGCAGGATATGACCACAGCCTGGGCCTTAAGGAAGATGGCTCGATAATCGCATGGGGAAACAACGAATATGGCCAATGCGATATCCCTGAGCCTAACAGCGGCTTTACTGCCATTAGCGCAGGAGGATTCCACAGTCTGGGTCTTAAGGCCGATGGCTCGCTAATCGCCTGGGGATACAACAACAGAGGCCAATGTGATATCCCTTCGCCTAACAGCGGCTTTACCGCTGTCGCCGCAGGATATCACCATAGTCTGGGTCTTAAGGCCGATGGCTCGATAATCGCCTGGGGATACAACAACAGAGGCCAATGTGATATCCCTTTACCCAACAGCGGCTTTACCGCCATCGCCGCAGGATGGAACCACAATCTGAGCCTTAAGGAAGATGGCTCGATAATCGCCTGGGGATACAACGGCTATGGGCAATGCGATATCCCACCACCTAACAGCGGCTTTACCGCCATCGCCGCAGGAGCATACCACAGTCTGGGTATTAAGCAGAGTTGTGGATATGCTCTTGCAGGTGATATGACTGATGATTGCAGGATTGATTTTGGCGATTATGCAGTGCTGGCAGAGCAATGGCGGCTTGAACAATTATCGTGGGACGTTGGTCCTGATGGTGGTGATGGTTTTGTCAACTTCCCGGATTGGGCGGTTTTTGCTAATGGCTGGCAGGACACTACAGATATAAATGCCCTGGCTGACTTCGCCGAACAGTGGCTGCTGTCCGATATCTATTGTGCTGATATCGCACCTGACCCTGATGGAGATGGTTCCGTTGATATTCTGGACCTTGCTGTTATGGCTTCCAACTGGCTTATTGACTGTAACGTCGACCCCGGTAATCCAGCCTGTGTACTAAAGTAGCTGGATTGATGTGTGGTTTCACTGGGCAGCATTTCAAAGTTACCTATTTTAACATTCAACCTCTCTACAAGTTACTCGCCCCAGCACGGCTTGCTCCAAAGTTGCCTATTTTAACACCGATGTCAGAATTGAAAAACACCATACGATTTTTATAAAAAAACACAAAAAAACGAGGCATTTTTTCGCTTTTTTTGGCATTTTGTTCGTTTTTCCCGCTTTTTGTTCGTTTTTTCGTCTTTTTTTGACTTTTTTTCCCGCCTTCAACTCTCTAATGAGGTTGAGAACCTCACATGTTTAGCGCCCAAGCTTTCATCTTGGGTGGCAATATTAAAATACGAACAACGAACTACCAACTTCGCATCATTTGCGCAAGTACTCACAACAAGAATCGGAAAAAAACAAAATTTTTTTTACTGCTTTAATCACAAGCTGTTAAGCAAATTCCAACACCGCGGATTGAACAATTTTTCGACCGAAATGCGCAAGTTCCTCTAATTATAGGGAGCGTGTTTTTAAAAAC
>CAZIKS010000295.1:0-3564 GCA_964539795.1 uncultured Pirellulales bacterium | reverse complement strand
CCGCGACAAGAATCACCGGCTTGATTACTGAACCAGGAGGATACTGCTTATTTAACGCTCGATTTCGAAGAGGCTCATTGGCGTCACCTAAAAACTTGTCGTAATCTTTCCGAACCAGGTTCAAATCGAAAACCGGCATTGAAACCAGCGCCAGTATATCACCTGTCGCCACCTCAATAACTACCGCCGCAGGGTTTTTGCAATTATCAGCAAACTCACGCACAGCCAGATAATTCTCTATTTTTTCTTGAAGCTCGATGTCAAGAGTTACTGATACATCTTTACCCAGCTCGCTTTCAGTTTCAAAAACAAGCTCCCGGTCTATATCATAAACAACTTCTCCGCGTTTGCCCCGAAGAACACTCTCACAGACATATTCGATTCCGTCCTCCCGACCGCAGACTTCATCTTCAAGGTAACTTAATAATTCGTCCCCTTCAAAAAGCTTTTTGTCCTCTTCTTGTGTTGCAGGCCCTACCCACCCTATCGTCTGAGCCCCCGCAGAACCGTATGGATAAATCCTCTTCGCCTTCGGCAATATGCTAAGCCCCTCGATATCCAGAAATTCCAGCTGGGCCGCAAAAACATCGTCGTCGGTTTCCAGTTCCAGCAAACGTTGGCTTTTATACATCTCGGCAATATCAACCCTGGCTGTCAATTCAAGCCTCCTGTTGGCACTTGGCTCGGCCTGCTCGAAGTCCTTGGAATTTGGATAGTTCCTTTTCCATGCAAGATATGTCCGCAAGTTCCATATCCTGTTGTTGATTCTTTCGATTTCTTTCTCCACTTCAGCCCGTTCCAGGCCGAAGTATGTGCATTTTTCAATAATTTGTTCCAAAAGCGCCGTTTTGGCGTCAATCTCTTTTTGCATATCATCTACTGCCGATTCAGAATTACTCCTGGCCGCCGCTCTCAGGATTTTGGCTCGCCTCACTCGGCTGTCCATAAAACAGCTAAGCTTGTAATTTATGTGAAGCTGGAATTGAGGTTCATCGCAGGCTAATATCCTGCCCTTCCTGTCTGATATCTTGCCCCTGAGGGTCTTGAGCTGTTGTGAATGGCCGCGCTGCAGTTTTAACTCCGTGATTTTTTCCCGGTACTTGGAATTGTCCACCAACTGCATCTGTACCAGCCGGAAAAGACAAATCGCCAGTAAACAAACGCTTAAGATTACGAAAATTTTCACTCGCCTGCTATACATTCTGTCCCGCTAATCTTTCCTTCGGGTATGCGCCATTATTTAACAGTTACCAATTCAGCTTCCGACGAAGTGATGTGTCTTTATACGCATCAGCCACGCTGAAGGCAAGAACAAAAAAGGCCCGATTATGGCTGAGTATAGTGATGTACCTAAAAGAACGGTAAATATGTTCGGTGGCGTCGGCTGGGACTTCAGATAAGTCAGCAAAAAGGCCAGCCCCCCGCCTAAAAGACCTGTCAACGCTATCGCAAGCGACTGATAAGGCATCTCGCGGATAGCGATAAAACGATGAAGATAAGCCAGCAATGTCCCGAAAAGACCGAAACTTATCATCTGGGGACCCATTGCAGAACCAATTATATCCGCAGCAAAACCTATCGCAAATGAGCTTATTATCGCCTCGGTCGTATCGCAGTAAATCGCGAAAAAAACCAAAAGTATCAACAGTAAATCAGGTCTGACATTTATAAGGCTGATTATATCCACCAGCCCCGCCTGCACCAGCGTAACTGCAACAACAAAAATCGAAAATCTAAACCATCGCATCTTTTATCGAAGCCTAATTTTCACCTTCAATTATGATTACAACCACTTCGTCAAGTCTTTCGATATTACAGACAGGTTTCACTGTTATGTCCCACACAGAAGGGTTTTCGTCGTCCCTGCGGCATTGTGCCACCCTTGCTGTTATCATTGCAGAATTGAGAAAGCCGGGCATCTTGCATACTAAAACATCGTCTCCTACTTTGACATTGTATTTCCTCGATGGAAGCAATTCTATTTTCGCAAAATCCTTGCCGTCACCCTGCATAACCCTGATTACATCAAATTTTTCTATCGTTACAGGGATTTTAGACGTTGAGTCCGTAATCAGCTTTACACGGGCCGTCCGCGATGAAACAACCGAAACTGTCCCGATTATGCTCTCTTCGCCTAAGACAAACTGCCCTTCACGCAATCCGTCATCTTCGCCCTTGTTGAGAATAAGCTCCGTGCTCGAACCGCTCACGGGAGCAACGTCGGCTATCATAAGCTTTGCTCCCTCCCAGATTGGCCTGTCACGCAGCCCAGAAAGCTTCTCGACCTTTTCCCGTTCCTGGTCCAGCCACTCTTGAACATTCGCAAGATGGTTCTGAAGTTGGTTGTATTTACTCCGCGGAACTACATCTATAGGAAGCTGCTTGGCACGAACTGAAAGAGAAATGCTCCTGCCCATGCTCAAAGGCCAGTGAAAAATCCGCGCGAAAGTAGATTGAAAGTTATTCGCCAGTTTTTGCGGTGCAAACAGAAATATAAACCCCACCAATATTAGCCAGGTGAATAGCATCCGTCTGGAGACTCTGATTTTCTTCCTTGACATAATCGTGGTTCACACCGCCTGCTCCGTCCGTCCGGTTTCGTGATTCAAACCCTCTTGTACCAATATAAGAATCACGATTTACGAATCATTCCCATGCGTGCTCGCTATGGTCCATTGTGTCTTTCCACAATTCCAGATTTTCCAGGTACACACTGGTACCCAGAGCCACCGCACAAAGAGGGTCCTCAACTCGCTCGACTTTCAAACCGGTCGCATTTGCCAAAACCGTATCCATTCCGCGCAGCAGGGACCCCCCACCGCAAATGTGAACTCCATTTTCTATCAAATCCGCAGCTAATTCAGGCTCGGCCTTCTCCAGCGTTGCTGTTACAGAGTCTATGATTGCAGCTATCGGTTCGTGCAGAGCCTCACGGATTTCTTCGCTTGTTATTACGATTTTTCTCGGCAGTCCCGATATCGTGTCTCTCCCGGCTACCTCCATTGTCAATTCCTCCTCAAGAGGGGCTGCAGACCCGATTTGTATCTTCACTTTTTCCGCTCGTGATTCTCCGATAAGAAGGTTGTAAGTCTTCTTCAGATGGTTAACCACCGCTTCGTCCATATCATCTCCCCCGATACGAATGGATTCACAATTCGCTATATCGGCAAGACTCAGTATCGCTACTTCCGTCGTCCCACCACCGATATCCACTATCATCGAAGCCGTCGGGTCGGTGATGGGAAGCCCGGCGCCGATGCCCGCTGCCATCGGCTCATCAACAAGATAAACTTTACGAGCGCCTGCACGCTCGGCGCTGTCTATAACCGCTCGACGCTCAACCGCTGTTATACCGCTCGGAACGGCAATTACTACACGTGGCCTTACAAGAGTACCCCTGCCGTGTGCTTTCCTGATAAAGTAGCTCAGCATCGCCTCGGTGATTTCAAAGTCGCTGATTACGCCGTCTTTGAGAGGTCTTATTGCACTAATTGAGCCCGGCGTTTTGCCTAACATTTCGCGTGCAACCAGCCCGACACCTTCGCCGTTCGTCAGGACAATGTT
>CAZIKS010000294.1:0-3640 GCA_964539795.1 uncultured Pirellulales bacterium | reverse complement strand
CAAGGGCCGAAGTCCTCATTGAGCAAATCAAAGCCGGCTCCGATTTTGAGAAATTGGCAAAAGAAAATTCAAACGACCCCGGTTCGGCGAAAACGGCGGCGACCTGAACTTCTTTGGAAAAGGACAAATGATACCGCCTTTTGAAAAAGCCGCTTTCGAGTTGGAAGTCGGGCAGATCAGCGACGTTGTCGAAACCAGATACGGATATCACATAATAAAGGTTACCGACCATAAAGATGCCGGTGTCACCACGTTTGAGGAAGTAAAAGAAGATTTAATAAATATGCTGAAGCAAAAAAAACAGAACGAACTTGCCAAGCAATATATTGAAGACTTAAAGGCCAAGGCGACTATCGTTTATCCTCCGGGTAAAGAACCAAAGCCCGCTCAAAACCCTGTTTTCCCCGGGGCGCCTGTTCGAAGAAGCCCCAGATAACCATCAGTATAAACGACTGTTAAAATGAAAACAGGAAACCTTTTTTTTCAGGTTTCCTGTTTTTTTCATATCACTTTTATTTTTTCTGAGCTGTCTTTTTCTCTTTACGGTTGTTTTAACCTCAACGCAGCTTTTCCATCCGACTAATAAGCTCATCACCGAGTGCGGTCTTGTTGACTATATGTTTTTTTATTTCAGAGACAAGGCTGCTTTGTTCATATGTCCCTCTCACTGCCTCGAAATCGGAACGCTTGGTCTCTTCATCGCCGTTAAGACCGAATCCGATTTGGGCGGTGGCCGCAAATTCTTTTTGCGCATCGGAAAGAAGCATATTATCAAGTTTTATAACAGCCGTTTTCCATTTTATTACCAATTCAATAATGTCGTCCGGTGTTATTTGGGCGGCGTTTTGGCCCAAACGTTGCTGCAGAACATCCTCCGCCCAGGTCCACTCGTATGCCTGGTATTGGTTATGCATTGATTGGAAAGCTTCTGTCAAATGCTCTAATGTGCTGATAGTACCAGCTTCGATATCGCAAAGCATTTTTTCTACTGTTTCTTCCGGAGCAAATAAACCTGCCAGGTCTACCCATTTGCCCGCCCCTGCTTCGGTTTCAGGAGATAATACCGCTCGAAACTCATCGATATTTT
This sequence comes from uncultured Pirellulales bacterium, assembly GCA_964539795.1. Lineage (GTDB taxonomy): Bacteria > Planctomycetota > Phycisphaerae > Sedimentisphaerales > Anaerobacaceae > CAZTKW01. The sequence goes on along the minus strand of CAZIKS010000294.1, from coordinate 2,553 downwards.
TGAAATCGCCTTTTGGCGGATTTCCCAATCGTTTAATGAGACAGTTGCCTAAGAATTTATCAATTCCCATTTGGTACAATTTAATGCCGTTATCCAGCGATGAGTTCCTAATCTTGACACTGTGATAAGTGAAGTAATCGGACGTCTCTCCGGAGGTTGTCTTGAGATTTCTCAGTAACTCACAGCCGTTAAGCATCTTTTGAATCGTATATGGGCTTAGAAGCTTGAAGTTTATATAATCGAGTTTTTGGGGGCTCTTGCGCCTGTCCCGTTTAGGCCATTTGCGCGCATCTCGGACAGTACCAACACTGCGCAAATTCACCCCTGGAACAAGAATACTTTCATCCTCGTGCTCAATCAGGTATGAAAATGGCAAATCCGAAGTGTCTGAGTTCCTGTAGTGTCTCCCCATCACTACGGTAAAAGCCCCCACTTTTGCCGGCCAGAGCATGTAAGAATCACTGGCCGTTTTAGAACCTCTTTCGACAACACCCTGATGGATCGGCCCTAATTTGTACATATGGTTGCTTTGGTTGGTGCCGCTGCCGGCGTTCAAAAAGGAAAAAAGCCCCGCTATCAGGAGGGTGGATTTGTGATGTGTTACAGTATATGGCCCGGCGAATATTGAGCACGCCTCCCCGTGAAAACCGCCGCAGTTAGCAAAGAATACGGAATTCCCCGCCGAATAATGCTTTGCCAGTAAACAACCCTGACCTACGAAACAATTGCATATTATTACCCCGTCTGTAATTTTCGAGCCGCTGCAGCAAATGAAATTTTCTGCGATAACACTAGGCCCGATATAAACTGGGTCCTCCTTGTAGCTGTTTATCGTCCCGTTTTCCAGTCTGTCGACACCTTCAATAGTACTGAAAGCTCCTGCCTTAACATTTTTGATGGTTCGGCAGTTAATCAGTTTTGCACCTTTTGCAAGCAGACCCATAGACGCTCTCACAGACTTGGTGTAGTCGCCTATCATTTTTCCCAGTTTCTCAATTACTTTAGGCCGGTGGCGATAAAACGCTATTATATAAGCCGTATGGGCCGACAGTTGGTCATAAATCGGTATTTCTCTGCCGCCGGTCTCGTCAAGAACAGCTGCTTTGGTATCGTTGCCGAACGAACTCTCTCCCTCAACGGCGAGCAAACCGACATTTTCTATTACAACATCATCTTCGATTACATAGTTGGCGATATAGCTTCTGATGTGGTCGATATATACGTTATTGCCGATTATGCAGTTGTGTATTGTTGCATTGCTGATGCCTGCTGGCTTCTTGACCCCTCCGAAGAAAGATACTTCACCGTCAAAAACACCTAAACTTACCTTGCCGGAGAAATGTGTTGATTTTACTCTCCCTGCGTCAAAGCCCTCGGCAGCCCGGACATTTGACCAGTCGGCACAACTGCAGCCTTGGTCGGTCAACTGAGTAATTTGGTCGGTGGATAGGGGACTGAAACCCGCGCAGCCGGAATCAAATTCTGGCGCCATTTTATTTTCCTTGCTATTGCAGGTCTTTTGGTTAATCAGCACTGTCAATCTCAACCCTAAAGTTTTTGTAACGAATTCTTTTAGTGTGTTATCGGCTGATTGACTTTCTTACTTTTGAAACTCTCTGCCGGCACGCCATCTCAGCGAATATATTTAACCGAACAGATTAATTATCGGCGGTTACCAGTATCCCCAATAAAATCGCAATTACAAGTAATATACGGGCCTTTCTTTGATTTTCTACAAATTCTTTTCTTCCGCCCCCATTTCCGGCGACACGTAAAAACCTATACACCCCTCCGATATTTAATCGATAGCAGAATCAATTGACAATTCTTCCAGGTCGCTGGCCGTATTTTCGACTTTAAGTTGATTCATAAAGTACTCGGCGGTGGATAGTCGCTGCTCGGCGATTTTACGAACCGATTCGAATCGAAAACTCTCTTTTAGACGAGTCTGCCAGTACTTATATTCTATTTTCCTCTTCCAGGTGTGCAAAACATTCGATACCCCTTTGCCTCCGATAATGTATCGTTTGAATTCACCAAAAATTCCAACCGCACCCATATCATCCAGGTTACGGGCGTCCGAAAGTATCATCGCCTCCAGAATCGTGGGGGAATGGCTCCTGCTTTCGGTGATAATCCTGTTTATCTTCGAGATGCTCATTCGGCTTGCAGCCGGGCTCAGGGTCTCTTCAACAATCAGAGTGGCCAAATCCAGCAAGTCTTCGTTATTATTATTGGAATTCGCCCCTTCGACTCCGGTTACCTCTGACTCAAGATGGCGGGCCAGACCGGCTTCACTGAAATATGTCGCCGTTATCAGGGCAAAATGGTCTATTTGCAGTTCGTCCTTGGCTACTTCCGGCAGGCGACAAATATGCTCGACGTTCCGCACCAGTCGCTGGGCGCGGTCCCAGAGAAAACCGTCAACTTTGCAGTTTGGCGTGGTTATGGTCAATGCCTGTTTGGCAAGGTCTCTTATTATATCGAGTTCAGACATAAATTCCCATCGGTTAAAAAACTAACGGAAATTATTATCTCAAAACGGACCAATGC
>CAZIKS010000293.1:0-3669 GCA_964539795.1 uncultured Pirellulales bacterium | reverse complement strand
GGCTCAATTCGTAGCCGTACATCTGGCCGCGAGAGAGAATCTCCAGAACAACAACGGGTGCGACGCCCTTTAATAGCTGACTTTCAAACTTCATAAACGACTCCTTTACTCATAATGGGTGAATAATGCATTTATCTTGCTTTACATATTATGCTATACATACCATATTTGTCAAGCAAAAAAACATCTTTTTAAAAAAATTATTACTACGGCTACGCTGCCTTTGCAATCTCGCGGCAAAGGTATGTAACAGCCGGTCTTAAGATTTTCGGTAGCGCTTAGGCCTCTTCTATTACCTCGATACCGAGGAGAGTTGCTATGTGGCCGACCTGACGTTTGAGGTCTCCATAGTAAGTAACGCGGTGCCAGCCCCACTGGTCCCAGTAGTTGTGCAGCTTATCGATATCTCCTTTTACCTCTACGGCCAGCTTGGTACGGCAGGCCTTGTCCACATCGATATTTTCCACACTTTTGCCCTGGTGCAGTATTACCTGCCCATGGCCATCGCGCTTTCGCGGGTCAAACTGGATAGTGGTGGTCATCTTGCCCAGGGGCAAGAGAGAGCGCACGGCGGCTCCCTTGCGGTCCTCGGAGTGCGAACGGATATGGTAGGGGTTAGACGGGCCATCGGGGCCGTAAACTTTGCTGGGGGCCACGCAGTGGGCGTAGATAATCTGGTTTTTGGCGATATCGATAACGGGGTCGGAGATGTAGCCGGGCAGACCGGTCAGGTAAGTCATCAGGAGCATTGTTATTGTGGAGCGCATATCGGCTTCGCAGGCGCCGACATAGCCGTCATTATTGAGCTGGAAGAAACCGAGGCAGGGATAGGCCGCCATATGGCCGCCGTAAAAGCCGCCGAGGCAGTTTATTGTAATTGCCTGGGCTTTATGCTGGCGCATCAGGTCGAACATGGCGAGGTACATTGCGCCGGATTTTTCTATTTCCTGACGGGACGGCTCGACGACTTTTTCTGCCTGTTTAATCCATCGGTCGGCCCATTTTTTAGCTTCACTGCGGTCGGCTTTTTCATATGCCTGAGCGAGCTGTTTGAAATCGAGCTGGATGACTTTCAGGCCGAACTGCTTTTTGATTGGCCCATCAGGGATGTTTCCCCACCAATCGGAGCCAGCACCTACGGTCAGGATTACGGAAGAACGAAGCTTTTTCATACACTCGAAGCATTTTGCGGCATCGGCCACATCTTCAATTCGCGTCGATGAAACGCCGGTTACCTTGAGGCCTTTTCTTTTGGCGGCTGCATAGGCGGTCAGGAACTCACCAGAGCCGCCGTAGAGGTCATCAACAAATATTGTTGGCCTTCCGGAATTTGCAATTGCCGCCGGCGCTCCTGTCCAGAGGCCGAGCATATAGGCGATATAACCATCGACTTCCTTATCGTCAGCAAGAATTTTTTTGGCTGCGTCTGTGTCTTTGGCGGTGACCGGTAAAAAGTCTATATCAGGACAGGTCTGGCTCAGTTTCTTCGTCAATTCTCTTTTGCGTCCTTCATAGTCGTAGCCGATGTTCGGCCAGGTAGCGACGTCGGGGGGCTCGTGTGAAAAAACCAGCCGTACTTTAGCTTTTTCGGTGGCGGGGGCCAATTGCTGCGCTGCTGCGCTGCGGGCAGTTAAAGCTGACATACCCAAAACCGACATTCCCGCCAGGCCGGCGGCACAGGAAGCACAGCCACCAAGGAACTGGCGTCTGTTGATACTACAGACCGAACCGAATGAACATTTATTATTCTCCATTTTCAAACTCCTCGTATTTATAATGATTTGTAAATTGTGTTTGCCGGCAACGCCGGAGCTGTGGCAGATTATATACTATTAATCTGCGTTTTGCAATTTATGGTTTCATTAATTTTGGTTCACAGTTGCAGGTTTGTGCATTATTGAGCGGGGATGCGTGGAGCTAATTTGCTTGCAAAACGGGCGGTGGATAATAAAATAGGTGGAAAACAGCTTAAAAAACGGCGTTTGCATAAAAAAGCAGGCGATGCCAAATACAATTTACGATATATACTATAAAAGTACGGAGCAGTGGCCGAGCGGCTTAAGGCGACGGTCTTGAAAACCGTTTTACCGAAAGGTAACGGGGGTTCGAATCCCTCCTGCTCCGGTTTTTTTTTGAGACGTGTTTGCTATGAGCAAAGTAGCTAAAGTCAGATTTACCGATTACCGGGAGAGCGTTTGCAGAGCACTTGATTTGATTGGGGCGGCTGAGAAACTTCCCGGCGAGGGTCTTATTATTATCAAGCCGAATCTTACCAATGCGGATGGGCCGCCGGTAACAACTAATGTCGGCGCGGTCGAGGCGGTGTATCAGTACTGCAGGAGTCACTGTAAGGCTGAAATTGCAATAGGGGAAGGCAGCGGTAGCGGGACAACAGAGCAAGCTTACCTGGCGAATGGGTATACGGAATTAGCTAAAAAATACAGGATAAGACTTATCGACTTTAATACAGAGGAAGCGGTACTCTTGAGAAAAGAGGGGACACTGCAGCTAAAGGAATTTCATGTGCCCCGGATAGTGCAGGAGGCTTTTATAATCTCGGTGCCTATATTAAAGGACCATAGTTTTACCAGAACGACTGTCGCTATGAAAAATATGTTCGGGATTGCGCCCGAGCCGTTTTATCACGGGTCGTGGAACAAATCGAAGCTGCATTCGCCATCGACGCATAAATCCGTAGTCGATGTTTGCCTGTATAAAAAGCCGGCGATTAGCGTGGTCGATGCGGCGGTTGCCCTTACGGGGATGCACTTATCGGGGACAGCGAAAAAACTCGGTCTTATACTGGCAGGTTTGGACCCGGTTGCGGTCGATGCGGTAGGCAGTGAACTGCTCGGGCATAATCCAGCTAAGATAGAGTACCTGCGTTTAGCAAACGGGCTACTGGGCAGTATGGATAATATTAAAATTGTTAATGGGTGACAGCTTTTCATCTTACCTGCTGAACATTCTCGCGGGCGTTCATTTCTTTTTTGGTTTGGCCTCCTTCTTCTGTACCTGGCCGGTCATGGGGACAAAACGCACCGGCATCACGTTTTTCCTGCTTATTTTGCCCTTTTCGTCCTTGGTAATCAAAACCAGATGCTGCAATCCCCACTGGCTGCCGTGCGGTAAAATCATTCTGCCGCCGGGCTTTAACTGCTCCATCAAGGGCTCGGGTATATGCCCTGCGGCTGCTGTGCCTATGATGGCATCGAATGGGGCTTTTTCCGGCCAGCCGAAATAGCCATCACCTGCCCTGACGAAGACGTTGGGATAGCCCAATTCTTTCAAGAGTTTCCTGGCGGATTTTGCCAGAGGCTCCACGATTTCAATTGTATAAACCTCTTTTGCAATCTCGGCGCAGACGGCTGCCTGATAGCCGGAGCCAGTGCCAATCTCGAGTACCCGCGAGTCGGGCTTTAGATTGAGTGCCTCGGTCATAAAGGCAACGATATACGGCTGACTTATAGTCTGGTCAAAGCCTATCGGGAGGGGGTGGTCGTTATAAGCCATAGGCTGCTCGGCCGGCCGGACAAAACTGTGACGCGGGACCATCTGCATTGCAGCGAGGGTATTGGGGTCCTTCACATCGCGCGAGCGGATTTGGCGGTTGACCATTTTTATCCGCTCTTTCACCCGCTGGCTGAAAGCAGGGTGTTTATGCAGGGG
>CAZIKS010000292.1:0-3674 GCA_964539795.1 uncultured Pirellulales bacterium | reverse complement strand
TCTTATCGGATACTCTCTAATTCGCAATGGTACAGTTTTTGGGGGTCAGGCCAGGAAGTCTGTGTCAAATAAATCTTTCCTAGGAGCGTGTCCAAGTATCCGTTCTTAAAATATCTAAGTCTTTACTGTTAAAGAACGTAATGATTTTAGGCCCAAAATGCTTAAGCCCTTCATTTACAACTACTTATGAATTTCAGGGTCTATTGCTCGGATCGACTCCTAGAACTGAGAGCCAACCTATTACGAGGTTAATAAAAATTCGGTCATTGTCGTTGTATCTATCAACGGATTGAGATAATATACTCAAACTGGATAGTACTTGCTTTAGGGTGTGCAAGTTTTATTTTTAGAGACGGATTAACACTAAGCTTAATAAAGAATTGTTGTGAAAAGTAAACTACAGGGTAAATTTATAGTTCTCGACGGCCCGGATGGATGCGGCAAAAGTACACAGTTGAAATTACTTGCAAGTTACCTAGAGGCTAAAGGTGTTGAGGTGGTACAGACTTATGACCCGGGAGGTACTAAAATCGGCGACCAAATTAGCAAGTTGCTAAAATATGATGCTCAAGGAAAAATGGATGTCTACACCGAAGCAATGTTATTCATGGCATCACGAGCTCAGCTTGTCGCAGAAATTGTAAAACCCGCCTTACAAAAGGCCAAGACTGTTCTGTGCGACAGATTTATCTCAGCAACATGTGCATACCAGGGTAGTAGTGGCTATCCTCTTGATAAGATAATCGAACTGGGCAAATTTGCAGTGGGAGATACTTGGCCAGACTTGACAATCATACTTGATATACCTGCTGATGAGGGGCGCAACCGAACAGGGCACAAGCGATACCAAAAAGAAAAAACAAACCACAAGGATGCAAAACAGGCCTTCCTGTTTGAAAATGTTATTACAGATCGATTTGATTCCAGGAGTTTGGAGTATCACCGAAAAGCAAGAAAATGGTTTCTCAAGATAGGGAAATACTATCCCGGGATTGTAAAAATAATAGACGCAACAGACGATATCGAAACAGTGCAAAAAAGAGTATTGGAAATAATTGAAAGAGTCTTTTAGTCGCAGATTTTCGCGGCTGATTATATTATGTCGCTCAAAGAGATATTCTGTCAGGACAAAGCGATTTTTATTTTGCAACGGGCCTTTGCCGCGGGGAAAATGCCGCACGCATATATCTTCGCCGGTATAGAAGGCGTCGGCAAATACAAAACCGCCTGCGAATGGGCCAAACTCCTTCTTTGTGAAAATGTTACCACCGAAGGCGACTTTGCTGACAGTTGCGGCCGGTGCAAATCCTGCCGGTCGTTCGAGGCCGGCTCACATCCGGACTTTAATTTGGTCTACAAGGAATTGATGCAATATACCAAAGATAATAAGAGCAAAACAACGCCTCTTGAACTGCCTATCGATGTTATCAGAGAGTTTCTAATCGAGAAAGTATCCAATAGACCCGGGCTGTCAAAACGCAGGGTCTTTGTTGTTAGTGAAGCTGAAAAATTAAACAACTCTTCTCAGAACGCCATGATGAAGGTTCTGGAAGAACCGCCGGCATACTGCTGTATCATACTGCTCTGTACACGTATGGAAAAGCTTCTGCCGACCACCAAATCAAGATGCCGGATGATACGTTTTTCACATATCGACGAGGACAAAATCATCGAGAAGATGGAACAGATGGGCACAGGAAAAAAACAGGCTCAATACTTCGCCCGGCTGGCACAAGGCAGTTTAGGCCGGGGCTGCCAATTGGCTGAGCTTGAATTAGCTGATGCAAATCTGTATGAAACTAAAAAAGAACTGATAGACTCACTGGCCGACTGCCAATATCGCGATAGCCTCGAACTGGCCCGGCGGCTCGTGGACGAAAGTAAGAATATAGCCGACATCTGGGGCAAACTTGAAACAGCCACCAGCAAGAGCGATATTAACCGCAGAAGCCAGAAAATCCTCGTCGGGATTATCATTTCAGCGCTATATGATGCGATGAAGCTGAATGTCACAGGTGAAAAAGGGCTTACCAATTTCGACCAGAAAACGCAGCTCAAAAAGCTGGCCGAGCGTTTCGACACCGAAACGGCAGGTGAAAAAATCGCTGATTGTTACAGGACACTTCGCTGGATTGAGGCTGCCGTCAATGAAAAACTCATTTTCGACCAGCTATTGTTAAACCTTGCGGTTTCTGATACAATAGGGGTCTGATAGGACAAATGCATAATAGTGCTGTGAATTTAAGTGGTTTAAATGGCAAAAACTTCGGCGACAAAGCCCAAGCAGGCAAAGCATAAAAAATATATATTGGTTCGTTACAGCCGGATGGATTTGCTCGGTCTTTTCGAGCATAACGAATCACGTATACCAAAACTGCCGACCCGCGTTGTGGTAAAGACTGACAGAGGTCTTGAACTGGGCCACCTTGTGGGACAGCTCACAACATACAGGGGGGGGCAATTCAGGTTAAACGAAGACCAAATCAAGCAATATTTCGATGACAGTGATATCGATTTATCCTGCAAACCCATCGGTAGATTAATTCGTTTCGCAAACACAGAGGATATAAGCGAAGAAAGACACCTGCGTAAAATCGCAAAAGATGAAATAGAAACCTGCAAACGCTTCGCGGAAGAACTGGGGCTGTCGATGAAAATTGTCGATGCCGAACACATATTCGGCGGGGAGCGCATCATTTACTACTTTATGGCCGACGGTCGGGTTGACTTCAGAGAGCTGGTTAAAAAACTCGCTCAGGAATATCAATCAAGAATCGAAATGCGGCAAATCGGCTCCCGTGACGAGGCCAAACTGCTGGGTGACGTTGAAAGCTGCGGGCAGGAATGCTGCTGCAAACGGTTTCTCAAGGCTCTGAAGCCTGTGAATATGCGGATGGCAAAAATGCAAAAGGCAACGCTGGACCCGTCGAAGATTTCCGGCTATTGCGGCAGATTAAAGTGCTGCCTTAGATATGAAGACAATACCTATATCGAACTTAAGGGAAGGCTGCCGAAAAGAAACTCAATAGTAAAAACCCAGTACGGCCAGGGCAAAGTCGTTGATGCACAAATACTTACACAGCTTGTGATAATTGAGATGGAAAACGGCTCGAGAATTGCCGTCGGTGTCGAGGAAGTTGAGGTAATTTCCACGCCGCCGGCACAGGAAAACAACCAAAACGGTACCGCAAATAATGGCGCTTCGCCGGATAAAGAAAACGCGCCAAATGACCAGGGCGGGGATGCCGACGAGAGTTAAAAGCAGCAGCATTATTCGGGAAAGCAGCCGTTTTATATCACCCTAAGAAATTGCTCAAAAACGCGGGTGGTTGGTTAACATTGTCGCAGAGATAGCGGGAAAAAACGTGTGTTTATTGCCTTTTCGGGCCTTGGGTTTATCTTTATATGTATAAACTTGTAAAAAGAGCGTTATTTTTACACTTTTTTCTGCTTTAAGCTCCGGGGTTTTCTCCGTATGAAGCCAATTTTAGGCTCAAAAAGAAAGGGTGGATTGGGTTTGATTGGGTTTGTTTTGGCTTTGTTTTTGCGGCGTCCGAGGAGATGGAAGTTGCCGTAAAGCTTTATCATAAAAGGGTTTATGTTCATTGGGTCGTCCAGGAAATTGGGTTTGTTTGTTCAAAAAAGGTAAAATCATTTCAAACATTAACCGCAAC
>CAZIKS010000291.1:0-3677 GCA_964539795.1 uncultured Pirellulales bacterium | reverse complement strand
GCCGCGACGTGACCGACGCCTTCCTCGACTACGTCCGTCCGCTCCTAGGCGACGACTGGCCGAGCGTGCCGCTCGTCGACGGTCTCCAGCGGTTCACCCAGTTCCTGCCCATCTTCGCCGAGAAGACGTGCCCCGAATACGTGCCCCAAGCGCTGCGCGAGTAGCGCCGTGGCGTACCGAGAGCGACGAAACCCGTTTTCCGCCGGCCCCGCCCGGCGCGTCATCACGAACCCAAGTTGAAAGGCAAGAACCGATGCCGAACGAGATTCCCCTCCGCTACGGAATGAACCCGCACCAGAAAACCGCCCGCCTGTTTGCGGCCGAAGGCGACCTGCCGGTCGAGGTCCTCTCGGGCGCGCCCGGGTTCATCAATATGTGCGACGCCCTGAACGCCTGGGCGCTCGTGAAGGAGTTGAAGGCCGCCCTCGGCCTGCCGGCCGCCGCCTCGTTCAAGCACGTCAGTCCGGCCGGTGCCGCCGTCACGGCCCCCCTGTCGGACGCGGAGAAGAAGGCGTTCTTCGTCGCCGACATGGCCGACCTCTCGCCGCTGGCCGTCGCCTACGCCCGGGCACGCGGCGCCGACCGCATGTCGAGTTTCGGCGACTTCGCCGCCTTCTCTGACCGCGTGGACCGGACGGCCGCCGAACTGCTGTCGCGCGAGGTCTCCGACGGCTGCATCGCCCCCGCCTACGACGATGACGCCCTGACGATTCTGCGCGAGAAGCGCAACGGCAAGTACCTCGTCCTGGCGATGGACGCCGACTTCGAGCCGCCCGAAACCGAGACCCGTATGGTCTATGGCCTGAGCCTGGAGCAGACCCACAACGCCGCCCTCTTCGGGCCGGACCTCCTGGCGAACGTCGTCACCGAGAAGAAGGACCTGCCGGACGAGGCGGTCCGCGACCTGGTCGTCGGCTCGATCGCGCTCAAGTACACCCAGTCGAACTCCGTCGCCTTTGCCATAAGCGGCCAGGCCATCGGCATCGGCGCGGGGCAGCAGTCGCGGGTCCACTGCACGCGTCTGGCCGGGTCGAAGGCCGACGTCTGGTGGCTCCGCCAGCACCCGCGCCTTCTCGAGGCCACCTTCAAGGACGGCCTCTCGCGGGCCGAGATGAACAACGCCATCGACCAGTACCTGCTCCAGCGCCCGACGCCGCTGGAGGAGCGCTCGTGGCGAGAGGCCTTCGACCCGGCACCCGAACCGCTCTCGGCCGACGAGCGGGCCGACTGGATCGACCGGCTCGACGGCGTCAGCCTCGCCTCCGACGCCTTCTTCCCGTTCCGCGATTCCATCGACCGCGCCGCCCAGTCCGGCGTCACGTTCGTCGTTCAGCCCGGCAACTCCGCCCGCGACGATATCGTCATCGCCGCCTGCAACGAACATGGCATGACCATGGCGTTCTCAAACCTGCGTCTGTTCCACCACTAACGGGAACGTGCACGTAGGCCGCGGCACGCCGCCGCCTACAACCACCGCGAATGTGCACGTAGGCCGCGGCGCGCCGCCGCCTACAACCACCGCGAATGTGCACGTAGGCCGCGGCGCGCCGCCGCCTACAACCACCGCGAATGTGCACGTAGGCCGCGGCGCGCCGCGGCTTACAACTAAGGGGCCTGGCACCCCCGAGCCCGACGCCACCGAGCCCGACGCCACCGAGCCCGACGCCACCGAGCCCGACGCCACCGAACCTGGTGCCCCCGAGCCCGACGCGGAAGCGTCGGGGCACGTCGGCATGGCCGTGGCATGCTCCACGCAAGCCGCGGCACGCCGCGGCCTACGTTTGCCACGGCGGCGTCTCGGGCAGGAGTTTGTCGAACTCGGCGACGAGTTGGGCCTCGTACTCGCGGGTGTATTCTCCGGCGAGGAACTTCGGACCGGCTTCCTGGTGGAACCGCGCCCACGACTCCTCTTCGTGTCCGGGATTGACGGGGAAGAACATGGCGTCATTGGCCCTGGCGGCCTTCATGTCGCCGGGGGCGTCGCCGATCATGAGGATCTTTTCGGGCGGGTACTTGCCGCCCGCCGTCAGCGCGAGGTGTTCCGCCTTCTTCCCCAGTTCCTGCCCCGCGATGACCGCCATGTGATCGGCGATGCCGTGCTCGTGCCACTCGCGCTCCAGGGCTTCGCACGGCGTGGCGGAGACGACCATCATGTCGGCCGTTCCCGAGAGCAACTCCAGGCTCTCGCGCACGCCGGGAAAGGGCGGCACGCCCTTGACGAGTTCCGCCACCCGCTCGTTGATCGTCAGCGACCAGTCCAGGCACCGGGCCAGTTCCGCGTTGCCGGTCCTTTCGACCTCGGTCTCCAGGGCGGGGTTGCCGAGTTTCGTCTCGCGTTCGGTCCAGGCGGCAAGGTCCGGCAGTTCCGGAATCGCGACACGCACGCCGCGACACGCCGCGGGCTCAACTATAGGTTGCGCAGCCACTCCACAACATACGGGAGCAAGACGCTGGAAACCAGCGTCACCGGCACTGTATACTCAATAAACCTGACCCATATCTGCCATCGGCGGTAACTGCGCACACCACTACCGATCTCCATAACCAAGCCAGGGCAGAACTGTAGGGCAATTGCGATGATAGCGCCTGCTCCAAGAACCCACAATACCCAGGCTCTCAGCTCTCGCGCCGGCTCAGGCTTCTCATATTCCGCAATCAGCGCTAGCGCAGCAGCAATGGCCTCATACTGGTTATCCTGCCTTATGCCCGCGGCAAGGAGCGTGCGCGCCTTCTCTTTGTGCGCCCAAGGCAACTCATCATTTCGGTGTACGGCAAAGCTCAGCCCAATCAGTGCCAACATGAACCACACGAACCACTGCGCGCCTCTCCAAGCGTGCCACAGCCTTATCCAACGCGGCGCCCGAATCGAATCCACCCATTGTGAAAGCGAAGCAAATATTTCACGCGACTCAGTAAGGCCCTCAGGCGAGACCTTAACGTCCAATCGCGCATAGATATACTTCGTGAACCGCAGCGAAGCCGAAACTCCGCCGCATTCCAGTTCCAGTTCACACGCCGAGACCCTTTCTTTTGCTATGCTGAGGTCCCTCATCGCTTCCTCAAATGACTGCACAGCCAGCTTCTTGCCTTCGAAGTAAAGGGTGAGATTCCGGGTAGCTAGGCGGTATGGGTACCGACCTCGCACCACATCTTGCGCCCGGGCCAGTTCTTGCGCCTCGTCGCCTGCCTCAGCACCCGGCGCGGAACTTTCGCGCAGCATCCGCTCAGATTCCTCACGGATACATTTCTCATTGTATTCGCGAAGGCGTGCCCATTCCGACTCGATGACCGCGTCGAGAGCGCGCAGGCGTTCCGCACAGATGAGGAATGGGCCGTTCTGCTCTAATTGGGTAGTATAGACCAATGACATTGCTACTGCCCCCTTTCAGCGGCGGTCTACAATGCTTGCTATCCTGTGCTGCGCTTGGCGCATGGATCCAGCTACAATCGCCACGGCGGCGTCTCGGGCAGGAGTTTGTCGAACTCGGCGATCAGTTGCGCCTCGTACTCGGCGGTGTACTCGCCCGCGAGGAACGTCGGGCCGGCTTCCTCGACGAACCGCGCCCACGATGCCTCTTCGTGGCCGGGATTGACGGGGAAGAACATGGCGTCATTGGCCCTGGCGGCCTTCATGTCGCCGGGGGCGTCGCCGATCATGAGGATCTTTTCGGGCGGGT
>CAZIKS010000290.1:0-3697 GCA_964539795.1 uncultured Pirellulales bacterium | reverse complement strand
TATCTGAAGTGATTAGTTTTATACCTTCCATACTGCGTTTGAACTGTAGGTCACTAATCAAAGCAGGTGCGATAACCTTTCCTCTGCGATTTTTTCCTCGCGCGGCGGTGCGACTCATAACTCTGCCTGCGCCGTGATTGACGGAACATAAAGATTCGTCGGAGTTGCCGGTACCGACGAGCAAAAAGCTTGCGGTTCCCATTGAGCCGGGTGTTATTATCGGCTGGCCGGTTTTGGCGAAAATTGTCTCTGTCATACGGCTTGGACCAAAGGCACGAGTTGCGCCTTTTCGATGTACCCAGAGTTTGCCGTCGGTGTGTGTTTCAAACTTAGCCATATTGTGAGCTATGTCGTAAACGAGTTTGAGAGGTGTAGGGCCAAACATTCTGTTAAAGCAACGTCTTACGAGCAGCGCCATAATGTGACGATTGGTGAAAGCGAAGTTTGCGGCGGCGGCCATTGCGGTGATATATTTTTTGCCTTCTGGACAGTCGGCGGGCAGGAAACTGAGCATTTTTCTTCTTTCGGCCATGTCGGGCCTTTGTGCGGCAATTTCCATATATTTATCGGCGATTTCATAGCCGAAACGACGTGAGCCTGAATGTATCATAACAACGATTTGGTTTTCGAAAAGGCCGAAAGTTTTTGCTAATGATGGATCGAAGATTTGCTGGACATATTGAATTTCGATGAAATGATTCCCCCCGCCGAGTGTGCCGAGTTGGTGGGGCCCTTTTTGTATTGCTGCTTTTGGCACGGGAGCCATATCCGTGGGCAAGCAGCCGTTATCTTCAATTCTTTTAAGGTCTTCTGCGAATTCATCAGTGTCGAATGCCTCCCATGCCCGATGGTTGATTTTTCTTGCGAGTGTCGGTATGGAAGCGGGGCCTTGGTTGACGACAGCTTCAAGACAGGTTTTGTCGAGGTGCAAATTGTCTTTGCCTTCTCCAAGCGGGATGTCGCGAGCAATGGAGTCGGCGATTTTGTCGGTGTCGATTTCACCTTTTGAAAAGGGTGTTTGCAAGAGGCGCATTCCGCAATTTATGTCGTAACCGACAGCGGCAGGCATTATGGCTCTTTCGAGTCCCAAGACAGCCCCTATTGGTACGCCGAAGCCGACGTGTATATCGGCGGTGGCGAGGACTTTCCTGGCGGGAGGCAAAGAGGCGGCGTCATAAAGCTGACGAACGGCGTCGGATTCAAGGTTTATGTTTTCTGAGGCAAAGATGGTAGCGTCGGCAGCCATCCGGTCTCTGCGCTGCAAGTATAACCGAAACGGGTCGGTGCGAACAAATTTTGGTGGAGGATTGGTCATTTTTTTAATTATAAATCTTAACAGTTTAACAATGAGTTTTGCAAGGATTTTCAAAGCTGTATCTGTCAAAAATTCCGAGAGCTTTTTACCTTTGGCTACAGAACAAGGCTTTTATATAAGTCTTTATAAACAAGGAAGTACGGGGTTTCTGAGAGGTAGATATTATCTTTGCCTTTGATTATTTTATATATCCCAAACTCTCGAGCGCTTTTTTTGTATCTTCGTCGACCTTCTGTTCGGCAGAGGCAGGGTAGGGTTCAGGCAGGTCTGCTAAATACCGCTCCATATTCGACAACATACGAGCCGCCACTTGTGGTTTCTGCTCAATCAAGTTAATTTGTTCAGTAGGGTCATTACGGAGATTAAAAAGCCGATGATTATTCTCGCTGTTCCATAAGAATTTGTAGTCTTTCTCAAGGATTGCACGCCAGAAGCCATCCTTTACTATTGCTTTTAGAGGATATGTTTCCGCAATAATCGGATGTTTGATTTCAGGCGGGACATCTCCCTGTATGTTTTCCGGTATATCTATTCCAAGCCGTTTACAAATCAATGGCAGAATGTCTGTAAGTTGTATTCTTAGATTCGACTGTCGTGGTGATATTTCGCCGGCAGGATGTTTAATAAATAATGGGACATGAATTTCTTCCTGCCAAAGATAATCACCATGTCCAAATTTGCCATGTTCACCGAACAAGTCACCATGGTCGGCGGTAACAATAATCATGGAGTTATCGTACAGGTTATTAGCTTTTAGGTTTTCCAGAAGCTTACCGATATGATAATCCATATATAGAATTTCACCATCATAAGAAGCGATAATTTGATCGAGCTGCGACAATTGATAAAATATTTGAGGTTTTTTCTGAAAAAAAGGAGTGACAAAATCATTTGGTGGTTCGTAAGGGTAATGAGGGTCAAAATAATTTAAGAAAAGAAAAATTATTTTGTTTCGTGATTGCTCAATCCATCTAACAGCACCGGCGGTAACCTGGTCGGCCGATCGACCGTTTAGAGTACTGATATCGTTATCATCGTAATACTCAAATCCTTTGTTCAGGCCGAAAACTTTTTTCATCCACGGGCCTCCCACCACCGCACCGGTTAAATACCCTGTTTGCTTAAGGATACTTGCCAGTGTTACTTCATCTTGCGACAAGCCGCGTGCTCGAACTTTATTCCAGTCTTCAGGCCCCTTGACAATATTGACTAAACGTAAGGGCCCATTGCTGTCATACCGGGCGCCATGGCTTGATGTGAATTTTCCGGTAAACAGTGATGCATGTGAAGGAAGGGTCCAGCTTGATGGAGCAATAGCCTTCGTATAAAAAACTGATTCGGCGGCAAGCCTGTCAAGATTCGGACTTGTGTTTCGGTGATAACCATAACAGCTCAAGTGGTCAAGACGTGTAGTATCAAGGACTATGAGTATAATATTAGGTCGTTCTATTTTCGCAGGTTTTGAACAACCAGTCACAAATAAACCACTCGACAAACCTGCCAAGCCATAAAGCCCACATTTCAATACATCCCGACGATTGATATTTTTACCGCAGTTTTCTTCTTTATTTATATTCTTACTTATTTCCATCGAAACCCTCTTTTGTTGTAATCTGGTAGTGTGAAAAACTGACACAATAGTACAGGGCGCAAATAAAGAGTTTATAATTTTTGTTTTTTCGGTCGGCTGTAACCCTGTTTTTTATATCTGTTCAACAGGTTTGTCAAATGTTTTACAATTTTAGGATTTTGAGCCCACAGGTTATTTGTCTCGCCTGGGTCTGCTTGCAGGTCGTAGAGTTGTCCCTGCGGCTGGTGCGGTTTTGGTTTAATATGTGGTGGTATGCTGAAGCCCCCGGAACCACGACCCAAGACCAGTTTCCAACGCCCCTGACGAATCGAAAACATTCCTTCGCCGGAATGATGTACCAGGGCTTCACGAATCGGAATTTGATGTTTTTTGTCCAGCAGTGCCGGCAAAATATTGTAACTATCTTCTGCGGCATCATCGGTAAGTTTTACCCCTACAATGGCGGCACAAGTTGCCATTAAATCAATTAGACAGATAAGTTCATCACTGGTCGAGCCGGGTTTTATTTTTCCCGGCCATCGTGCGATAAAAGGTTCACGGTGGCCGCCATCATAAATGCCGGCCTTTTGCCCTCGCAGTGAGCCATTAGGTCTGTGGCCGAAGTGTTCTATGTCGTACTTAGCAGGGGGGGCTTTTGCCCAGTCCGGCAGACCGACGGTTAGAGCGCCGTTATCGCTGGTAACGCTTATCAGTGTGTTGTCGGTGAGATTGTGTTTATCCAACGTATCGAGGAGTTGTCCTACTGTCCAGTCGACCTGGGTTACAAGATAGCCACCGACGCCGGCCGTGCT
>CAZIKS010000289.1:0-3710 GCA_964539795.1 uncultured Pirellulales bacterium | reverse complement strand
ACCCGATCCTGATGATAGCGAAATACAAAAATCCGAACCGGAGGATATCAAACTGCAGCAAGCCGAACCAAACGAAACCGTACCTGAAAAAGCCAAACCCGAGAAAAACGAACTTGAGAATACAGAGCCCGCAAAACCTGAAACAGACAATGTCGAGCTGAAGGAAACTGAACCAAATGAAGCCGAACTTGAAGAAATAGAATCAAACAAAACCGAATCCGAAAAAAACGAACCAAATGAAACCGAAAAACAGCAGCAAAAACCAGTAACTGTTGCTTTTTGCGACAAATGCGCCGATATCTTAAATAACTTTGTCGATGATAAAGGAATGGTCAAATATAGAGAGCTAAAGCTAAAAAGGCGAAAATTAAGCTCCCTATTGCGTGAATTTGACAAACTAAAACTGGCCGAATATAAAAACTGGACAAAAGAGGATAAAATCGCCTTCTGGCTCAATGCCTATAACATAAAAATGCTCAAAATAATTACTGATAATTATCCAATCAAAGGTGCCAAATGGCTTCTTCTTATTTGGGGACCAAACAATATCAGGCACATCGACAGAGATATCGACGGCATAAAGGAACAAAAATTTATTGTTATGGATGAGGAATTTACTCTTGCTGGAGTTGAGCGACGCTTTTTTCATAAAGAGTTCAACGAACCACGCATATTTCTTGCATTGTCCCAGGCCAGTCTTTCAAGCCCTCAATTGCGCAATAAACCATACACCGGCCCGGAACTTTACAAACAGTTGGACGAACAGGCAAAAAAATTCTTATCTTCCTCGCGCGCATTGGTAATAGACAGAGAAAAGAAAAGAGTTTATATCTCTGCAATATTCGACCCGTCCTGGTACGGTCAATATTTTATCGGTAAATACGGCACAGACAAAAAATTCAAAGACCAATCACCCTCCGTTCGAGCCGTCTTAAATTTCATCACAAACTATATTCCCGAGCGCGACATATCTTTTCTACAGACAGAATACTACTCCGTCAAATACATCAATTATAATTGGAATATCAACGATTAGCTTGCAAAGCTTCGATAACAATAATTCCCCACACCCCTGCCGTCCAATTTGCTATAATGTATAAGGTCGATGTTTTACCCTGCGAATCTGTTTCACCCGTGATGTCGGTAGCATAAATATGAGCTAAATTTAATAATATCTGAACTGTGGGATATGAAGCGCTTTGGTTCTATCATTTTATTGTTCCTCGTCTGTGACTTCCTTGGTTTGACACAAACCCGGGCGGCTTTGCCTCCCGGTGTACCACCGGACAATCCATTAGCACAGATAGGATGTCTGGATGTAACTCTTCCGGTTTATGGTGCAGACCCCTCCGGCACTGCCGACTCCACTGTTGCTATTCAAAACGCTGTCAACGACGCATACGATTACCGGATGGTCTGTTTCTTTCCTTCCGGAACATATAACGTCTCTGACACACTGCGCTGTATGCAGTTATACAATACACACACTGAAGCTCATTGTCTGGTCGGCTCCACTCAAAGTGCAAGACCGGTTATCAGGCTGCTCGACAATTCACCCGGCTTTAACAATCCCAACAACCCTAAAGCCGTCATTCACATCTGGAGCCAGAATGAAAACCAGACAACAGACCCGAATGATGAAATACCGGGGATGTCCTTCAATCAGGTCGTAAAAGGCATCGATATTGAAATCGGCTCTCAAGGCAACTCCGGCGCCGTTGGAATCCGCCATGCCGGAGCGCAGGGGTGTTCTATTGAAGACGTGACCATCAATGTCAACAATGGTTTTGCCGGCTTGTATAATCTCATCGGCACAGCCAGTGGGCTGGTAAACATTGAAATAATCGGCGGCAAATACGGCATATATGCACCAAAGGCGATATTTCCCTGCATAGCCGGCATCACGCTCAGAAACCAGACAGACTATGCCATTTATAATTACACATCCTATAATCACCTCACTCTCGTCGGTTTTAAAATAATAAAACAATCCGCCCCCGTAATAAAAACTGTCCACGTAGGCTGGTCGGATAATGCCGCAAACATTAATCTGGTCGATGGAATCATCGAACTTGCCCAGACCAACTCCCAGCCGGTCATTGATAACAGCATCGGACGTAACTTCTACATCAGAAATGTTTACTTCAAAAATGCCCAAAAAATCATCCAAAGCGGAAGTCGGCCGGAAATCAACGGTGGACCGGGATGGAATAGACTCGAAGAATATGCTTACTGCATTGAAAACAAAAGTGTAGGCCAAACACTAATCGACGGCGTCAAGACAATAGGCGGCGAATTAATGACTCCTTTACAAAGCTCTGTCGCCCCACCCTGTGACTTAATTACAAGACATTTATACGGCGACCCCGACACCTTCGGCTCGTTTGAAGACACTGACGTAGTAAATGTTAAGGACTTTGGCGTTTACGGTGATGGTGTGCATGATGATACCTTCCTCCTGCAGGCTGTCATCGATATGTACCCAAAGGTATTTCTGCCGAAAGGCCAATATTTGGTCAGCAGTACCATTACCCTGCGAGAGAATACTCATCTGATGGGACTCGCTAAACATCTATCCGAAATTCGACCGATTGATACCTGGGAGCCGACGTCCGAAGTTCCGATTATTACAACCGTAGATAACGCTGCAGCCGATACCAAAATCTCCTTCTTAAAAATCGAGTGGCCTACAGATGCACACAAAGACTATTTCAATGGCATTGTATGGAAGGCCGGCGCTAATTCCATCGTTAGAGATGTCTTTGCCAGGTCTGGTTACTTCTGGGAACCCGAGTGGTCGGGAACCGCTCACGCTGAAATTCGAATTCAATCAAATGGCGGAGGAAAGTGGTACGGCTTTGGGCGGGGACGATTATGTCGGACCAGCCACCCTGACTTCCGTCGGCTTGTGATTGAAGACACCAATCAACCGCTTATTTTTTACAACCTTAATATTGAGCGGGGCCTCGGTGACTGGCAGGCTGAAATTATAAACTCAAAAAATATTGCGATTTACGGCTGTAAATCCGAAAACCAGATGGACCTTCGAATCACCGGCTCCGAGAACATAATAATAATCGGATACGCATGGGCTAATGAAGTCAGATTCGAAGCCGACACTGATAAAGTCCTGATGGCAACTTTCTTTTCTCGACCATTCGTAGAGGGCGATTTCTTTTCAGACCAGTCGGACGACCCTTATTGTATCCGAGAGACATTTCAGGGAGTTACAACAACGCTTGACCAGGAGCATTTGGTTACTCTCTTTAAACGCGGTCTGGCCGACTTTAATGCTTTTCTGCCCGACCCGGCGCCGGCCGACTCCGATACTGATGGAATTGCAGACCTCTGTGACAACTGCCCGAATGATTACAATCCCGACCAGGCCGATTCCGACCAGGACCAGATAGGAGATATATGTGAGTACAACTCAGCCAATATCGATGGAATATACCCCGTCAATTTCCTCGATTTCATTATACTGGCAAATGATTGGTTGGTCAGCAGCCCCGGCTTGCCCGCCGATACAAATAGAGACCAGAATGTTGACCTTTCCGATCTGGAGCAGCTCACGCAGCATTGGCTCAGTATCGGCCCTTAAACTCATTTTCATCTTCCACAGGAATTTCGCACCTCAAATAAATGCCCCCCCTGCTGGGTGCATCTGTAGTTTGTAGGTAAAAATAGCCCTCCGATATATAAAGTAATGG
>CAZIKS010000288.1:2189-3745 GCA_964539795.1 uncultured Pirellulales bacterium | reverse complement strand
GGCTGACGTTGTAGTCGGAGGAGATGACCAGGCGGTTCTTCCACGCGGCCGGCGTGGCGATGTTATTCGCGAAATCGGTCGTCCACGGAAACTCCGCCACGGTGCGGCCCTGGCGGCCGTTGTCGATCCGCATGACGATGAGTTTCCGCAGCGCCAGCGTCGCCAGGCACGGTACGCCGTCCACGACGAACGGCGTGGGCCCGCCCGTGTGTCCGCCGAGTTCGGTGGCCTGTGATTTCCACGCGCGTCGGCCCGTCTTCTTGTCGAAGGCCATGACGGTGCCGCTGTCGTCGCCCACCTCCACGGCCACCTGGTCGCCCACGAGCAGCGGCGACCCCGGGTGCCCGTAATCGCGTTTGCCTCGCCCCACGTCCGGCCGCTGCGGTATCTTGTACGCCTCGTGGAAGTTCATTGCCCAGACCGGCGCGCCCCGCCGCTTCGTGTCCCAGCAGCACAGGTGCCCGTCGATGCTGAGGGTGTACAGGTACCCGGTCTCGGGGTCGAAGGTGGGTGTGGATGACGGCCCGCCGTAGGCGCTCGTGTCGCCGGTTCGGATGCGGCTCTGGTACCGGCACGGATAGGTTCGCCGCCAGTGCTCGGCCCCGGTTCGGGCGTCGAGGCAGAGAACGGCGTCCGTGCCGAGGGGGTTGCCCCGGCCACCGCCGCTCCAGCCCATGGTGTAGAGGCGGCCGCCGGCCAGGATCGGCGAGGTGCACCCCTTGCCGACGTTCTTGTTCCACAGCCGCTTGGGCGGCCAACCGGACGGGTACCCGCTCGACTCCGGCGTGACGGCGTTGTGGTCGGGTCCGAGCCATTGGGGCCAGTCGTCCGCGAGCAGGTTGGCGCAGGAGGGGGCGATCAGCCCCCACGCCACGGCTGCTGCGACGGGAACCGCCGTCTTTCGGCGGATTCGTCTCAAAAGTGCCTCCACTGGCCGGAGTCCGCAAGGTCGCACTACCCTATCAACCGCCTGCGCTGGGGGCAAGTTCTGCCCTCTCTGGCCACCGCCCGCCCCGGTGGAGGCAACGATTCGCGGCGCCCCGCAACGTGATGACCGGCGTTGGGCTTGTCGAGCGGTTCCCGTTCGCGCGTTACACGTATGCCACCCAAAACAGTCGCTTCGGCCGTTTGCGGAGGTCGCGTCGGCTGCTATAATGGTCCCATGCCGCCCGGGACGCCGCGAATCCGAAACAAGAAGGCACGACGCAACTTCCACGTCCTCGAAACCGTGGAGGCGGGGCTCGTGCTGGAGGGCTCGGAGGTCAAGGCCCTGCGCCAGGGAAAGGGCAACATCGACGAGGCCTTTGCACGCGTCCGCGGCGGCGAGGTGTTTCTGTACAACATGCACATCGGCCCGTATGCCCAGGCCCATCAGTTCGGCCACGACACCCG
Source organism: uncultured Pirellulales bacterium (assembly GCA_964539795.1). Lineage (GTDB taxonomy): Bacteria > Planctomycetota > Phycisphaerae > Sedimentisphaerales > Anaerobacaceae > CAZTKW01. The sequence continues at coordinate 2,353 of CAZIKS010000288.1, read as the reverse complement.
GCGCACGCGGAAACTTCTGCTGAAACGCCGCCAGATTACCCGCTCGCTCGGACGGGCCGTCGAAAAGGGCTGCACCCTGGTGCCGCTGACGGTTTACTTCAAGGGCGGATGGGCGAAGGTGGAACTCGCCGTAGCGCGCGGCAAGCGAGAGTTCGACAAGCGCG
>CAZIKS010000288.1:0-2089 GCA_964539795.1 uncultured Pirellulales bacterium | reverse complement strand
TGGGCGAAGGTGGAACTCGCCGTAGCGCGCGGCAAGCGAGAGTTCGACAAGCGCGAGGACCTGAAGAAGCGCGATCACCAGCGCGACATCGCACGCGAACTCGCCCGACGAAGCCGCGGACGGTAACCGAGCCCGCCGCGAATGGCAGCCGAGCCCGCCGCGGGAGCGGCGGGTTACCTCGACCCGCGCCGGCTGCCAACACGCGACCTGCAACGGAGGCCACATACGGCTCAAGTCACCATCGGAAATCTGCCGATTCCCCTGGTGCCATGACCACGCTAACGATGTCTGAAAACGACACGCAAACCGACCGGCCGGCCCTCGAGACCCCCTTCGTCTCCGTGGCCCTGCCCATCGGTGTGGACCAGACCTTCACCTATGCCTTGCCGGAGAATCTGCGCGGCAAGGTGTGGCCCGGCCAACGGGTCAAGGTCCCGTTCGGCCGGGGCAGCCGCTGGGCCGTCGGCTGGATCGCCCGGGGTCTGGAGGCCACCGACATCAAGGAGGTCAAAGAGGTTGCCGAGATCCTCGACGACGAGCCGCTCCTGACGCGCGACCTGCTGGACCTGGCCTTCTGGATGGCCCGGTACTACGTTACGCCCATCGGCCAGGTCTTCGAGGCGATCCTGCCCGCGGCCGTCAAGCGGAAGGCAGGGTTCAAGACCATCCAACTGGTCGTCCGGACCGACAAGAGCGAGTCGGAGGTCGATCGCATCCTCTCGAAGCAGCGCCGCGTCCTCGACCGCCTGGCCCAGGCCGAGGGAACCCCGCTGGCGCCCCGCGAACTCGCCCGACAGGCCGGCTGCACCGTGGCCGTCATCAAGAGTCTCGAAAAGAAAGGCCTGGTGCACATCGAGACCCGCGAGGTCGATGAGTTTGCGCGAGACCTGTTCATCGAACTCGAAGAACCCAAGACGATCCACCTGACGACCGAACAGGCCCTCGCCCTTCAGCGCATCAAGGCCAGGATTGCCGCCGAGGAGTTCGGCGTTATCGTCCTTCAGGGGGTCACCGGCTCGGGGAAGACCGAGGTGTACCTGCGGGCCATCGAGAACGTGGTCGAGCGCGGGCGGCAGGCCATCGTCCTGGTGCCGGAGATCGCCCTCACGCCGCAAACCATCCGACGCTTCCGCGAACGCTTCACGCACGTGGCGGTCCTGCATTCAGGTCTGACGGACGTCGAGCGGCATCGCCAGTGGCGCGACATCCGCGAGGGCCGGGCCGACGTCGTCGTCGGCGCACGCAGCGCCGTCTTCGCACCGGTCCGGGACCTGGGCCTCATGGTCATCGACGAGGAACACGAGAACTCGTTCAAACAGGACACCTCGCCGCGCTACCACGCCCGCGACATCGCCATTATGCGGGCGAACCTCGTCGGCGTGCCCGTCGTGTTGGGCTCCGCCACGCCGAGCCTCGAGTCGTATCAGAACGTCCGGACGCTCGACCATTACCAGGAAGCGCGGCTGACGCAGCGGATCGGCGGCCGCCCGATGCCGCCCGTACACATCATCGACATGCGCCAGGAAGTGGCCGAACGCAAAGGGCACCACGCCCTGTCACGGGCGCTGGAGAAGGCCATCGCCGAAGCTTGGCGCAAACAGCGGCAGACCATTCTGTTCCTGAATCGGCGCGGCTTCTCGACCCACCTGTTCTGCGTCAAGTGCGGGCACGTTGCCAGGTGCCCCGACTGCGACGTCGGCATGACCTACCACGCGAAGCCGGGCGTGCTCCAGTGCCACTATTGCGGCCAGAAAGCACGCCCGCCCGAGACGTGCCCCGCCTGCGGCGCCGAGACCATCAACTACTGGGGCACCGGCACCCAGCGCGTTGAAGACGAGGTCCAGCGCAAGTTCCCCGACATCCGCCTCGGACGCATGGACGCCGACTCGATGCGCCCCCGCGGCGGGCACGCGCGCCTACTGTCGGCCTTCCGCGACGGCGAGGTCGATATCCTGCTCGGCACCCAGATGGTTGCCAAGGGACTCGACTTTCCGAACGTGACGGTCGTGGGCGTCATCAACGCCGACGTCGCCCTGAGCCTGCCCGATTTCCGCGCCAACGAACGGACGTTTCAACTCGTTACGCAGGT
>CAZIKS010000287.1:2007-3766 GCA_964539795.1 uncultured Pirellulales bacterium | reverse complement strand
GCAAGCGAAGCTTGAGTTCTAAAATGCCACGTCCGTAAGGGCGTGGTAGTTTACTTCAGTTTGAGCGGCACACCCTTATCACGGGCCTGTTCTACAAATCCCTTTACTTCTTCCAGGAGAAGCTCTAATTGATGGGTATTTTCAAGCAGATTTTCGTATAACTTCCCATCGTTTAAGAGTTTAGCAAGCGAGCCTTTGCCATCATTTACCTTCTCTAATATCAGCCGCAACTGGGCCGTCGTTTTACTAAGTTCGTCACCAGCCTTAACCATAGTAACGGCAACACTTTCCATCTTATCATCCGCATTTTTAACCATGCTGGTACCAGCCGCCGACAATTGCTGAACCTCCTTAAGGGTCCTGGTCGCCTGCGCAGTCGCCTTCGCCAGATTAGCAAGCACCGAATTAAGATTTTCTTTGTTCTGCTTATCACCAAGTATATCATTTGCGTTTTTCACAAGGGTACCTAATCCCTCAACGAGTTGCTCTAATTTTTTCTGGCTCTCCTCTGGAAAAAACTCACTACTGACACCTGTCGAACCCTGCAGCAATTTGCCGGCAGTCAAAACGCCCTTAGTTGGCCGATTAGGGTCAGGAGCCGGAGGTTTGATTTCAATGTAGCTGCTGCCCAAACCCCGCGTCATCAATTTTACCTCAACATCAGCCGGGATACTACTATACTTGTTCTCAATACTAATAATAACAACGGCCTGATGGTAAGAAAGGCCCGTCTTGGTGTCTTGAAGAATTTCGGGAGGCCTGACTTCCGTTACCTTGCCGACCTGATACCCACAAAATCGGACAGGGGTGTTTTTCTGCACACCTGTAGCCGTAGGAAATTGAACTTTCACCTGATAAGACTTCCACTTGCCGGCGAGCACAGGTAAATCCCCAAATTGAAATATCAGCCACCCCAGCGAGCATACACCCGCAAATACAAATGCACCTACGATTAGATTGCGTCTTTTTTGGGCTGTTTCGTAATCACTCACTGTTTGCTTCCTTTCAAATCGGTCCTACCTTCTATAAATAATTCCCTAATCGCCCGCAGCGGATATCCACTGTCGTTAAGTTTTTTTATCAGTTTAATTCGCTCGATAGTTTTTCCATCAAACATTCTCCGCCCGGATGGTGTAATTTCAGTAGCTTCGAGCAGACCAACCATAAGATAATATTGCAGAGATGTTCTTGAAATGCCAGCTTTTTTTGCTGCCTCTCCTATCGGCACCAACCTGCTGTGCTGCTTCATTGTCTCACCGTTTCAGAGTTTAAGTGTTTAACTTTTCGGCTGTTGCTGCAAGGGTTATCATTGAACTCTTTATCTGGTCAAATGTCAATTGCTTTACAAGCTTTTTGGCGTCTGCTGATTTATCCAGCTTTTTCGAAAATTGAGGTGAAATCATCACTAAATAATCGAAGCCGTCGGGGAGCACATCCTGGCTTTGCCGAAAGGCCTCTCTCAAAAGTCTTTTTAATCTATTACGCATAACCGCACTGCCACAGGTTTTGCCAACAGAGATACCTAATCGCCGACAACCAGAATTATTTTCCGCTACATAGAGTATAAGCAATTCATCGCTTACGCATCGCTTACAAGCCAAAACAGCTTTGAACTGCTCGTTAGTTACAAGCCTTTTACTTTTTTCAAAAGAAAAACGCTTCAAGATTCCACCATAATAAAGCAAAAGAGCAAAAAAAGTAATTTAAAATTCGAAACTTTTCGATTTAATTTTTTTTTAGCCGGCTACCAAGGCCATTT
>CAZIKS010000287.1:0-1997 GCA_964539795.1 uncultured Pirellulales bacterium | reverse complement strand
CGATAATCCAGGACTCCAACAAGCTTATCATTATCGGCATCGGCCACTACGGGTATATGTTCCAAATCATAGCGTCTCATCAATTCTATAATCTCTTCAAGCGGTTTGCCCGGTGTCGTCTTGTCCTGTACGGTCTCGGAGACATCGCAGGCCAAAAGCCATCCTGCAACTTCCCTGTTGGCGAACATTTCTTTGATGTCGGCAACGGTAATTTTTCCTACTATACGAGACTGGGTGTCCACAACCGGATAATAAACACTGTCTGTTGTGCTGAATACCTCGAGGATTTGAGGCAGTGGCATATCCTGCATAATGGTTGTCGGCTCGGCATCCATAACGTCCTTAACAGTATAAGTTTTTATCAGGTCTTCTTCCGTAATGTTTAAGCCAACTTCACCGGCCTTCTTAACACCTATCTTAACCAGCATCGGGCCAAGTATTTCCATCACAAATGTAGCTGTCATAACAACCATAATAATAGTATGGCCGAGATTATTGTTAAACTGGCGGCTGGCTAAAATAGCAAGGCCAATTGCCACGCCCGCCTGAGGCAGAAGGCAAATGCCCAAGTATTTTTGAACTGCTGCCGGTGCCGCCGAATACTTTGCGCCGAACCATGAGCCCAATACTTTTCCCGTCGCTCTAAAGATCGTAAATACTACTATCATAGCTATTATCCAGGCATCCATCCTGCCAAATTCCATATGTGCGCCGGCCAGGACAAAAAATGAAATATAAATCGGCGGAGAAAACTTCTCCACAAGTTGAAATACACTTTTGCTCTGACGAGGCATTAAGTTGGCAATTGTTATACCTAATGTCATAGCCGGCAGGATTGGGTCAATCTTAGGTATCATCGAAATACCGACAATCAGCAAAAGACCGCTGAGCGTAAACTCCAGAATCTTATCGTCAGCCCTGACAAATTTTAAGAGAAAATAAAGCATTACGCCCGCTAAAAAACCCAACAATACGGCACCTAAAATTTCACCAAAAAGTAATGCTACGGTTCTAAGTATAGACTCGTGCCCTGTACCAGTAATTGCCTTTGCACCTGTTGCTGCACCCCGATATAGCAACAGCGCCAGAGCATCGTCGAGGGCAACAATAGCAAGTATCGCCGCCGTAAGAGGACCTCTGGTTTTGTACTCCCATAAGACATTTGCTGTCGCCGCCGGCGCCGTAGCAGAAGCAATCGCACCAAGAACAAGGCCCATTGCAACAGAAATGGGTAAGTTTTCTGTAACAAACCACGCCAAGGCTGAGATGCTTACCGCTACTAATAAGAAAGCTCCTATGCCCTGCGAGAGAAGTATGATGAAGAATTGTCTTCCGTACTTTTTAAAAATATCGCTTCTCAGTTCTCCGCCAATCATAAAGCCTATGATGCCAAGTGCAAACATCGTAAAAGGCTCAAGAGATTCGATAGCTTTGGGTGTTATCAAATTAAAGACATCGCCAAGAAGTATGCCGGCGATAATACATCCAACAACCTGAGGGATGTGTAGCTTTTGAAAAAGGCGCGCACCAAATGTACCACTCAGAATCAACAGTCCAAACAACAGCGCCAGGTTCAAAGGACCCACAACACCAACTTCTGCGCAAACAAATGAATTCATCACAGCAATTTCATTCTTCAGAATTTATTCAAATTATTTCTATTAGGGACTTCTGCCTATATTATCAGCTTTTCGCTGTCTCTCCAGCACCTCTGCAGTCAGTGCGCGATGGACTGAGCGGCAGTCCAAAAGACCGACAAAACTATCGTCTTCAGTTGAAGCCGTAACAGGGATATATTCTATATAAAAACGCTGTGCCGTCTCAAATGCATCTGTCAATGCCATATCCGGCGTTATTTTTTCAATAACGGGCTCCGCAATATCAAGCGCCACCAGCCAGTCATTCAATTCCTGTGTTGCAAAGGTATTTCGAATACCATCAAGTGTAATAGCTCCTGCAAGCTTCCTATTATTGTCAACAACAGGATAGTAGAAATT
>CAZIKS010000286.1:0-3780 GCA_964539795.1 uncultured Pirellulales bacterium | reverse complement strand
CGCACAACCTGATGATAATCAGGCGTGCCGCGTAAGCTTTTCAACAGAGCATAGTCGCTCGACAATACAATAGAAATTGCTCCCCCTGTTTTAACAGACTCTTGAACAGCTAAAGATTAGCTCGTTTTAACGCCGATATAGTTATAACTATATAGTTTACAGTAATTTGGGGTAACCGATGCAGTCGTTGCATACAAAATCTATTCGCCCCCACACAGCCGTACTATCGGCTGATAACCTAATTGATAACCCCTTGTACCAACTACCTTTAGCAAAAAACATACAAGACTTCCTCACTTATCTCACCGTCGAAGCAGGCCTCGCAAACAACACCATTTTAGCTTACGGCCGCGATTTGAAAGCCTTTCTAAAATATTGTAACTCTTGCAAAGTAAAGAAGATAGAACAGCTAACTGCCCCTCTCATACAGAAATATCAGCGTTCTCTAACAGCCGAAAGCAAGGCTGAAAGCTCCGTAAAACGCTCTTTAGTGGCAATCAGGATGCTTTTGAAATTTGGCCGTCTTACCGGCCTTACTGATAATGACTTCACACAGGTTCTCGAAGCCCCTAAACTCTGGCAAAAATTGCCCGTTATTTGCTCAAAATCGCAGGTTTTTGACCTATTAAACGCACCTTCTCCCGATGAGCCGTATTACTTTCGGGACAAAACTATCCTCGAAATCCTATACGCAACCGGCGTTCGAGCCACAGAGCTTGCAACCCTGAAAAACGGCGATTTTAACCTTGATATCGGCTATTTGCGGTGTTTTGGCAAGGGAAGCAGAGAGAGAATAATCCCCCTCGGCAAGGCTGCTATCGCCGCCACCGTTGATTATCTCAAAAACCTTCGCCCGAAACTCCAAAAGCCTTTCAGTGCCGATTTTCTCCTCCTGTCTCGAACCGGCCGACCTATGAGTCGTATTGAAATCTGGAGATTAATCAAAAAATATGCGATTCGGGCAGGTATGCCAAGAAACCTGACCGTTCATACATTAAGACATTGTTTCGCAACCCACCTGTTGGCAGGTGGCGCTGATTTGCGAAGCGTCCAGGAAATGCTCGGCCATGTGGATATATCAACCACACAGATTTATACGCACGTTGACCAGGAAAGGCTGCGCAAGATTCACAAGCAATTTCACCCAAGACCGTAAAAATATGAATAATCAGTCAAAAATCGTGATTTAAAGGCATTGACTTAAGTTTTGAAATCGTTATTATGATCAGTTTGACACGCATTAGCGTTCCAAAAGGTACCGGGCAACCGACGTTCAACAAAACTGCCGGCATTGTCTTTAAGGTTATCCTAATGATTACAAAACGTCTATATCTGGTGATATTGATACTGGCAATTGGATGCCAGCAGCCCGGTGTCAATGCAAAAAGCCCGGCCGAACCGGATAATACTGATGTAAATGCGAAAAAATCAACTGCATCGGATAATAATGAGGGGAACCGAATTTCGCAGATACCCGAACAGAGGCAGATTCTCCTGGCATCTCTGCAAAATAAAAACAGCATTCCAGCCCGACCAGTCACAGATGATAAGCTTACCAAGGAATTGAAAATTTACAAAAACACACTCCTTGAGGGCAAAAATGAGGCAATACGCATTGATGCCGCTACTGTAATGCTGTTTAGTGAAGCCCCAGCCGCTAGAAAAATCCTGATTGATGCGTTGATACAATCTGAGAATAACGCTGCACGTGTAGCTGTCTGTAAAGCATTGACTCTGACAAGAGTTGCTCAGGAACCGGAGAATAAAGAAGATTTTATTCAGCCTTTACTTGCGATTTTGACCACAGAGCAGGACCCTGCCACTGCCAAGTTGGCTGCTGAAGCGACTTTGATTTTTGAGTATGATCAGTTATCAGAGCCGCTCGGAAAAATTGTAACAGATGTTTCACAACCCGCCACAGCCAGATTAAACGCAACTGAAGCATTGAAAAGGCCGGATATTGGGGCAATATCCAAGCTTATGGATTTGCTCGAAGACCCTGAGCAACAGGTGGTTATGGCTGCAGAGAAAGCCCTGGAATCTCTGGGAATACCGGTCGGCAGAGACGCACAGGCTCGAAAGCAAATCATAGAAGAGCTTCAGCGAAAAGGCAGGGACGAATTTCTGCGGGATTGGCTGATTCGTCAGGAACGGGATATGGCCAGGTTAGAAACCGAACGCGACTTTTGGCAGAAACAGTATTTAGCGTCCCAGGACCGGATATACGACGGCATTAGTGACGATGTAAAGAAGGGGGAGTTTTTAGTCGAGCATTTGTCCGGTTCACAGGCGGTAGTAAGATTGTGGGCCTTGGAAAAGGTTTATCAGGTACTGTTAGGAACAAGACCCAAATCGAAGTTGCCTCCTGAAATTGGCCCCATTCTGATCGGTTTGGTTTCGGACCAAAACAGGGATATTCGACTAAAAACAGCGAAACTGCTGTCATTAATGGGGGAGTTGAATTCGGCCAAAAGTTTGCTTGAACAACTCCAAATCGAACCGGATGATGAGGTGCGAACGGAGTTATTTGTTGCGCTCGGCTGGGCCTGCTATTATGCCTTTTTACCTAATTCGGGTATTGAAATCCCCCCTGAAATACGCAAACAAACCTTGGAAGAAGCTGCAAAATACCTTGTTGAGGCCGATGGTCAGAAGGCCCAGAAGGGTGCTGAAGTTATAAGAAAGCTGCTGGAGCAGGATGGATTGACGCCAGAGGAGGTCGGCAGATATTTTGGTTTGCTGCACCAGCGTTACAGCCGGAACGGTACCGATGAGGCCCTTCGCGGAGAATTACTCAATACGATGGCAAGGTTATGCGGCCAAAGTGTTTATAAAAACGAAGCAAAGAAGCTTTTTAAGCCTTTTTTTGAACAAGCACTCAATGATGGAACAGAGTTGGTCAGGCAAGCAGCAGTGGAAGGACTTATTTATATAGACTCGAAAGAGGCGATTAGGACATTAAGAAAGGACTTTGCCAATGACAGCAGCATCGCAGTACGAATGAGGCTAATAGAGCTTGCCGGTACTGACGGTGACAAAGAAGATTTGGCTTGGCTGGCGGAAAAGCTGGCAGTATCGGCCGAAAGCGAGGAAGCCTGGCAGACAATGCTCAAAATATTCAGGCGCTCCGATGCGGCGGTTCTAAACGAATGGGCGGGCAAATTCGAATCGCAAAGCGTCAAAAACAGCATATCAGACGCACAAATGGCCTTTTTTCTTGAAATAGCAGAACAGAAGGCTGTTGGAGAAAACAAGCCGGAAATGGTCAAAGCTGTTAGGAACAAATTAGCACAGCTTTATACCCAAAACGGCAGTTATGAACAGGCGGCAAAGTACTGGGGGCTGGTTCGTGAAAATGCTGGAACGGCTGAGGAAAAAGAAGTAATTTCTGGTAAGCTGCTTGAGATTTATCTGAAATGGCCGAATGTAGAGGCAGCGGCACAATTAGTTGAAAACAGCCTTTTGGAGAAGGATCTGGACCCTAATGATGTTATCTTTAAGTCCATTGACGGTCATCTGTTAGAGCCGACGGTAGGTGCTGACCCTAACGAAATATTAGCGGTATTTGGTCAAATACAGACTCCTGAAGGCAGGCCGAAGTGGATTGAGCAGTTTAGGAATTGGCAGGAGCGTTTCAGGGTGCAGGAACTTGTGGCGGAGCCTAATCAGGCCGGGGGGTAAGGGCACAAATTATATTTGGGGAAAGACAGGTCAGGCTATAAACGGGGCGGTTGATTTTGGGTCAAAAATGGGGGTGGTATTGTATGGGGGGTTTTAAGA
>CAZIKS010000285.1:0-3797 GCA_964539795.1 uncultured Pirellulales bacterium | reverse complement strand
CAAAAGTGCTATAATCGCTATCACTACCAATAGCTCGATTAGTGTAAACCCCCTTTGTCTGTTCATAACCACCCGGTCTATCTTTGTTAACAGTACTATGCTAAACTACCTTCTCTCGAAATCAGCCTTTCGGCTCAACAGTTTTTATACCTATGGTTCGTAGTCTTCGTAGTCGGCCATCCAGCCGCTTCCAACACTCTCCCAGTCCGGCGGGTCGGCATATATGTCATAATTGCGATGCCACTTCAGTATCCACAACTCTTTGAGACCGACAGACCTCACGGAAAAATCCAGAAAGACCGCATTTAACGCCCCGTTGTGCCGGTCCGTGCAGAAACGCGCGATACTGTTGTCGCCCCCAAGAGCCATAAAATCCTGTCCGTCATAATCCGAAGGTTCATCGGTGGGTTCGGGCCAGCCGTCAATCCACTGCGCCCCTAAAAGAACTGGTACCTTAGCTGCCCCCTTAACATCGTCTCGTCTCCAGTATTTTGGATAATCGTCAGGATCAGAGATTTCCTTCCTCGGCTTATTACAAACCCAGCCGTTTATCCCGTAGCTGCCGTATTGACCTTCCTTGACCCACTCTTCGGTATGCTCCCAAATGCCCCAGGCTGAAAGCGGCTTGCCCCGATGCCCCTCGGTCCAGAATTTCGTCGCCTCCGGGCATAAATATACGTCGTAGTCCTCTCCTATATACGGCTCGAACGCCGACGCCCAGTGGTCAAGATGAGTTTTAGAGAAGCGAGGGCAATTACCCTTATTTAGAAAGCCGTCGTGGTCACCCGTAAACATCGAAATTGCACTGCCTAATTGTTTCAGGTTGCTCTGGCATATAACTGCTTTTGCCTGTTTCCTCACCCGCGCAAGAGCCGGCATCAATATCGACATCAAAAGTGCTATAATCGCTATCACTACCAATAGCTCGATTAGTGTAAACCCCCTTGGTTTGTTCATAAAATTACCTTCTAAAACTATACGCCTTTTCTTCCGAGAGAGCTCCTTTTGCCAGATAAGATGCGCAAAAGAAGCCTTCTGTTCCATCAATCCCGTTCTTTTTTGTTATTTTTACCTTAATCAGCTATAAACCTTTAATATACCTCAAATCCGCCTTCATTACAATACCAAATCCCCAAACCCGCCCTCTTAACCTGTTTTTCGGCCCTAAAAGACCAATTGCCCCCCTGACAAAGCCTGATTTGAACTAACCTCTTTTACCCCCGAAAATCCCAGCCTGACATCCCGCTCATTAAAGCCCCCCGCTTCCGCATAACGGCCCTCAGTCCTCTTTGTGGTCAGGCCAAAGCGGCTACCTGCTCGCTCAGCCACTTGAAGCTCTCTTTCGACAACGCCTCGCCGCCGCATTCTATACTAAGCACGCCTTCGAAACTATGCTCCTTAAATATCTTCAGACAGGCGATGATGTTCTCGGCGTTAACGCCCTTTCCAACCGAGACATCGCTGGAGGCTATACCTGTTTCCTCACCGCGCTGTTCGGCGGCCAGCTCAGCGGCAACATCCTTAACATGACAGTGGTGAACTTTGTCGATTACCTGTCCGAGAAATTCCCCCGGCTCCCAGCCGGCTATAAACGTATTGGCTGTATCGAAATTGATACGCAAATACTCGCTGTCATAACTGTTCACCAGCCGCAGCATACTTTCCGGATTATTCGTCAACAAACCGTGCGGCTCAAGACAAACAGCTATTTTGTGTCGGTCTGCGAACTTCAATACCTCGCCCAGATGATACTTAATAATGCCAAAGCTTTCTTCCTTGTCCATGCCATCCGGGAGCTTATCCGAATCGGTCGTCGCAACTGCGTCAACTCCCATTTGGTCGGCAAAAAGAATTGCCATTCGCAGATGCTCGATGCACCGATACGACCATATCGGATAGTGTGCGTCAAGGCAGCTGACCTTCAACACGCGTTTATCAAGCATTTCGCGTATCTGCAGCGGGTCCTCATACATAGAGATATTCGGGCCAAAGCCATGCCCTTCGAAAAGGTCAAAGCCCTGAATCATATTTAATTCTGTAAACTTTGCCCCGATTTTCGCAATGCTGTCAAAAGTATATTCAGGACTTCGGTTTTCCAAACGATAGTTGTCGGTATGAATTCCAATCTCCATTTACTGTTCCCCTTCCATATTTGATTTCACTTTTTCTCTTTTATTTTGCCGCCGACTGCACACCTTCCTGCGGCACTTCAACCTTCGCTGTCCACAGCACAGCATTCAACACCATTTTCCGAAATGATTCGATATACCAGTTACAATGAAAATGCCCGCCGGTAAATCCAAATCCCCGCCCCCCGTCTTTGCGCTCCACCGCCCAGGCGATGGTCTCACGCTGCCTGCCCTTTTTTGGCAGCACCGCCATCATAATAGGTGCCAGCCGCTGGTCGTTTTCCTTAAACCGGATGCGGTAGTAAAATTCGTCGTAAGCCGCAAAGCTCTCCCAGCCGCGGCATATCGGATGTTCTTTTGCTCCCGGCGATACCACGCAGCTATTGAACGGATTCTTCGAGTAGCCCGTCATATCATAGTATCCCCCTATCCATTCCAGCCACTCACCTTCATTGCCCTCCGGCGGGACCACCGCATAATGCAGGCATACCAGCCCGACGCCGCGGCTCATCAGCTTGCCAATCTTCTTCATCCATTCGGGCCTCCCCAGCGGATGACCCGACCATCCCTCGCTGTAAATCACAATCGTATCAGCGCCATCGAGGATATTTGGGTCTTTCGGCAAAAGCCTTTCAAAAATCACCTGCGTCTCGAATCCCGTAATATTAGCAGAAGTATCCAAACACTCTTTGAGAAGTTCAATACCTCCCTCATAAAAATGTTGCCCCGGGCCGCCATGGCCGGGGGCATTTTTGCCGGCTATTAGAACAATCTTCTTGCAGGCGTTTTCTTGCTCACCGCCGCCAAATGTCGTCGGCGCAATATTTACAGCCAGAGCAAATAAAACACAAACCATAATAAGCAGAACAGCGATTCGATTAGGCCTGCCCATAACATTATTTCCTCAATAACTAATCCGAAATAAACTTCTCACAATCTCCATGGACTCCGCATCGTTCGATTAAGCATTCGGTTTGCCTGCTCATCGTTGACAAAACTCTCCGACCCCCAGTCCCACCTGAACTTGCGCCCAACCCGGCTTGCTATGTCAGCCACGATACCAAGGACCGTCGCCGCGTGACCGGCTTCTACTCTGGCGGCAGGCTCCCGACGGCTGCGCACGCACTCCACGAAGTTTGAAAGGTGGTCGTTGGACTCGTACAAATGCTCTTCATTGGCTTTGATTTTCACTTCAAGAAGCGATTTTGGCTCAGCCTGGATGCCTGACCGATTCACATGGACCCAGCCCTTATCGCCCTCGAACCGACAGTTGCCGTCATTCGGCTCATGGGAACCGGTGTCTGTGAAAACCAGACGCAGCCCATCGGCGGTGGTAAAATTGACGTCCCATGACAGCGATGTGTCCCCCAGGCCGTCACGGGGAAATACCGCCGTACCCTCAACTTCCAAAGGCATACTCTGCAGCCGCGGCACGCCCCACAAAGCGGTATCGAGATAATGCACCCCCCAGGCCTGTATCCACCCTCTGCAATAATCGGAAATATGATACCAGCCGTAAGGGCTTGTGCATCGCAGCGCATTGTAAGGCTTAAACGGCGCAGGCCCCAGCCACATATCGTAATCAAAACCTGAAGGCACTTCGATGGCGGGCGAATTAGCCACTTCGTACCCGCCCGGAACGCTCACCCTGACTGTATGAAGCCTGCC
>CAZIKS010000284.1:0-3817 GCA_964539795.1 uncultured Pirellulales bacterium | reverse complement strand
GAACCACCATATGTACATCGTCGCAAAGTGAGCGGATTTTGAAGGCGATAAGTTCTAATTCTTCGGCCTTTAGTTGCGGCAGATGTGCTAATGACTTCTTCATAGGCTGATACTATAGCATTTTAAGACAAAGCTACAAGGCTTTATTTGGATTCAGAGTTGAACTGTCAGGATGAATTTGGCGTCTTCGTGAGGAGACAGCCCAAAGCAGCAACTCAAGCGGGCTATAGCTTCATCCTGGAAGGCTATTTAATTGTGTATGAAAGAAATTTGCGAAGGTATTGGGGGTGTGAATTAGCTTGCATTGGGCATTTATATCCACTAAAATGGCTTATTTAAGATGAGATAAGCATAAGTGAATATGAAAATGTCGGCGAATCGCTTAAATAAGGCTTTGAGGCTTTTGCCTTTGTCTGTTTTCTTTCTGCTTGCCCTTCCCAACCAAGCGCAGGCTTATATCGGTCCGGGGGCGGGAATAGCGGTGGGAGGCGCTTTTTTAGTGATGTTCACGGCCGTTTTTTCTGCTGTATTTGCCCTTTTTACGTGGCCGATACGGTGTATTATTCGTGCCATTCTCGGCCGTCATGCTTTTGCCCGCAGCCGTGTCAAAAAATTCGTGATACTTGGGCTGGATGGTATGGACCATGCCCTGACGGAAAAATACCTTGCCGAGGGCAAATTAGCCAACTTAGCCAAACTTCGCGAGCAGGGGTGCTTCAAGCCGTTAGCAACCACCGTTCCCTCGATTTCACCGGTGGCGTGGTCATCATTTCAAACCGGCGTTAATCCCGGCAAGCACAACATCTTTGATTTTCTCACCCGTGATAAGCAAAATTACCAGCCCAAGCTCAGTTCGGTGGTAATCAGAGAGACCCGTCGAAAAATCAGCTTCGGAAAATACCAGTTTCCCCTTGGCAAAGGCGAAGTTCGTCTGCTCCGCAAGAGCAAGCCTTTCTGGAAAACTTTAGGCGAGCACGGTATATTCAGCAGTGTTATTCGTGTACCGATTACCTTTCCGCCGGAGAAGTTTCGCGGGGTACAGTTATCCGGTATGTGCGTTCCGGACCTGAGAGGGACGCAAGGGATGTTCTCATTTTATACGACTCAACGCAACGGCAACGGGGAACGCACCGGCGGCGAGAATTACATTGTTACCCGAAAAGGGGACACAATAGAATCCGAAATTCTTGGCTCAACGAACCCGTTTCGGCGGGAGGCAACTACGTTAAAGTGTCCTTTTGTGGTAACTATCACCGGGGAAAGTTCTGCAAAGCTTCGAATTAACGGCACCGATTACAGCCTGAAAAAAGACGTATACAGCGACTGGATAAAAATCGACTTCAAGGCCGCTGCCGGAATACACGTACACGGCATCTGCAAATTCCTTTTATTAGGCACCGAACCTGAATTCGAATTGTATATTACTCCGGTGAATATAGACCCAGAAAAACCGGCTATGGCCATTTCATATCCGGCTGTTTACTCGACTTATCTTGCCAAGCGACAGGGGTCATTTGCCACTTTGGGTCTGGCAGAAGACAGTTGGGCGCTTAACGAAAAAGTCCTTTATGACGAAAGTTTTATACAGCAGTGCATACAAACCGACGACGAGCGGGAGAAGATGTTTTTCGATTCTTTAGACAAGGTGAAACGCGGTTTGTGTGTTTGCGTTTTCGACGGCACCGACCGCATCCAGCATACATTCTGGCGTGATATCGACCATCAACATCCGGCCAGAGACGAGAAGCGAGAGGACAACGCCATTGAAGAGCTTTATAAGCGAATGGATATTCTTGTCGGTAAAACGGTTGCCAAGTGCAAAGATAAAAATACAGTGCTTATGATTATTTCCGACCACGGTTTCAATACATTTCGTCACGGGGTGGATTTGAACTGCTGGCTCGAAGAAAACGGGTATCTAAAACTGAAGGCGGACGGCCGTGACAAAAAACACCTGACAGGGGTGGACTGGTCTCAAACTCGCGCTTTTGCCATAGGCTTAGCAGGCATTTTTCTCAACCTCAAAGGCCGAGAATCACAGGGGATTGTCAACGGCGGCGGGGAAGCAGCTCAACTACGCGATGAGATAGCTGAAAAA
This sequence comes from uncultured Pirellulales bacterium, assembly GCA_964539795.1. Lineage (GTDB taxonomy): Bacteria > Planctomycetota > Phycisphaerae > Sedimentisphaerales > Anaerobacaceae > CAZTKW01. The sequence continues at coordinate 1,719 of CAZIKS010000284.1, read as the reverse complement.
CTCGCAGGTTTGACCGACCCGGAGAGAGAACAAAAAGCAGTCAAGCAGGTATATAACGCCTTGAAAATCTATCAGGGGCCATATAAGAATGAAGCTCCGGATTTGATTGTAGGTTATAACAAGGGCTATCGTGCATCGTGGGAAACTGCGATAGGGCAGGTAACGGACAAGATATTTCATGACAATACGAAGGCGTGGAGCGGGGACCACTGTATTGACCCGTCTCTTGTGCCGGGGGTCCTTTTCTGCAATCGGCGGATTAAAGCGGAGCAGCCCCGACTGATGGATATTGGACCAACGGTATTAGATATGTTCGGTGTAGCGGTTGGGAAATATATGGACGGCCGAGCACTGGCAGTAGCTGACGCCGACAGCGATACAAAAGAAAAAAAGGAAGCTGAAAAAAAATGACCGGATTTATATAATGACGCGCAATAGTTCAAAACTTAATCGAAGAGAATTTTTAAGGCACTGCACTGCAGGGGCGGCGGCCTTGACGGCTGGTCTGAGTGTGAGGCCAGTTTTGGCGGGTAGAAAGAAGCGAGGCGGTACAGGGAAGAAAGTGATTGTAATCGGTATCGACGGTATGGACCCCCGCTTATCTGAAAGTATGATGAATGCCGGTCAATTACCCAATTTCGATAAGCTTCGCATGCAAGGCGGCTATAGTGCGCTTGGCACGAGTATACCTCCTCAAAGCCCGGTGGCCTGGGCGAATTTCATTAACGGCGCCGGGCCGGGCTCACATGGAATATTCGATTTCATCCATCGTCATCCTGAAAAACAATGTATCCCATTTTTTTCCGGGGCTGAGACGGTCGCCGGCTCGGGTTACTGGGGAGTTGGCGACTACAAGCTGCAGATGGATTTCTGGCCTTTCAACCACAAACCACCCGTTACCCTGCTACGGCGCAAGGGAGTGCCGTTCTGGGATTATCTTGATGAAGCGGGTATCGCGTCGGTTTTCTACGACCTTCCGTCGAATTATCCGCCAAGCGAATCGAAATACGGCAATCACCGGTGCTTATCGGGTTTGGGCACTCCGGATATGTTAGGGACATACGGCACCTATCAGCACTTTGCCGAAGACGGTCCTTTTTCTACCAAAGATGAGGGCGGGGGCAAACGCTCTATGCTTTTCTTCGAGAATGAAAGCGCCAATGCCCAATTGATTGGCCCGCCAAACACATTTCTCAAAAAACCCAAAGCAACAACTATTGCTTTTTCAGTTTATCGCGACAAAGAAGCCCGGGCAGCAGTGATTGAAATTCAGAAACATAAAATCATACTGAAAGAAGGACAATGGAGCGACTGGATTAAACTGGACTTCGAATTGACAATACTCGGCCCTATACCCAATAAGCACATCAGCGGAATATGTCGATTTTACCTTCAGGAACTTTCGCCGAACTTCAGATTATATGCAAGTCCCATCAATACCGACCCTTCGGAGCCGGCAATTAAGATAACCGAACCGGCAAAATTCATTGAAGACATTTCAGGGCGGCTGGGATTATTCTATACCACGGGATTTCAGGAAGACCACAAGGCCCTGTCAAACAAGGTTTTCACCGACGCCGAATTTGCGGTCCAGGCGGAGTACGTCCTTAAGGAACGACTCAACCTGCTGGAGTATGCACTCGAGCAATACGACGATGGTTTGCTGTTCTTTTACTTTTCCAGTACTGATTTGCAGTCGCATATGTTCTGGTGGGACTC
>CAZIKS010000283.1:0-3852 GCA_964539795.1 uncultured Pirellulales bacterium | reverse complement strand
ATTCTGAGGCACAGCTGCCGCATCCATGGCAGACGGCTGATTCAATAAAAGCAGCGCCGATAATTTCACCCACCCCAGTGAATTCACTGCTCACAATTGGTACGTGGTAAGGGCAAACACGCACACAAGTCAAACAACCAACGCAAAGCTGTGGGTCAACCACCGCGACACTGGCATTGGTTACCATGGTCTCTTGAGAAAGAATCCCGGCTGCCCGAGAAGCAGCAGCTTGGGCCTGGGCGATAGACTCATCCAGAAACTTCGGATAATGGGCCATACCAGCCATGAAAACACCATCAGCTGAAAAGTCCACAGGTCGCAATTTTACATGCGCCTCCAGAAAGAAGCCATCCATATCAAGCGGCAGTTTTAATTGAGTCGCCAATTCTTCAGCACCCCGCGGGGGGATGATAGGGGTACTTAGAATAAGCAGATCCGGATTCAGGATAATAGTTCGGCCCAGGATAGGTTCGTGGACTCTTATAACCAATTGATTCTCCAGTCCTTCTGATTCACCGAGTACCACGTCTGGTTTTTGGTCAAAATCGAAGTAAATAAACCGCACACCTACCCGGCGGGCTTCTGTGTATAACCTTTCTTTGAATCCATAGGTTCTAATATCGCGGTAAAGGATTGTTACCTGAGCCTCGGGGTTGCGTTCTTTGAGTTTGAGTGCGTTCTTGATCGCTGTTGTGCAGCACAGGCGGCTGCAATATTGCTCCGCTGGTCCAACACACTGGATCATCACTACGGATTTTGGCAGTTGATCCAAAGAGGATGTACACGATAAAAGATTTTCAAATTCCAGCTGCGTCACGATATTTGAAGCTTGCCCGTAGCTGTACTCTTCTCCTTTATATTCCACACCGCCGGTGGCTACGATGATGGCTCCGTGCTGCACCTGGAAGGATTTATCTTCCTGCTTGAGGGTGGATGTGAAATTGCCTTTAAAACCTCCCGTTTCTACCAACTCGGTGTTCAAATGTATATCTATCTGGGGGTGACCCTCAACTTTCAACACTGTGTCATTAAGAAATTCTTGTGGGGACATCACATCGACATCACCGTTGGATGGGACGAAATAACGTAGCTGGCGCAGGTTGCCACCGAGTTTGTTTTCCCGTTCAACGATATGCGCAGGGAATCCCTGATCCGCTAATGTCAGTGCTGCCGTCATTCCAGCAGCACCACCGCCGATGATCAGAGCCGCGTGATTGACAGGGACAGTGGATGTTTTCAATGGTTCGAGCTGCCAGGCGCGCGCCACTGCCATATGAACCAAAGACTTAGCTTTGATGGTCGCTCCTTCGTAGTCCTTGGAGTGGATCCATGAGCACTGGTTGCGGATATTTGCCATATCGAACAAGTATGGGTTTAAACCAGCCTCGCGCAGGGCATCCTGGAAAAGAGGTTCGTGGGTGAGTGGAGTACAGGATGCGACAACAACCCTGTTTAAATTAAGTTCCTTTATCTGTTCGATAATGTGTGCGACGGTGTCTTGCGAACAGGTGTAAAGGTTATCTTCTGCATATACCACGTTGGGCAATGTTTTTGCGAACTCAGCAACATTCGGCACATCCAGGTACCCGCCGATATTGGTGCCGCAGTGGCATACAAACACACCTATGCGCGCTTCTTCACCGCTTACATCACGTTCGGGAGGGAATACCTGAACTTGTGCCAGGGTGTTTCGAGATGGAGCAAGGAGCTGCGCGGCGGCTGCGGCTGCCCCACTGGCTTCCACTACCGTTTCAGGGATGTCCTTTGGTTCTCGGAATGGACCAGCCACATAAATGCCCGCGCGGCTGCTCTCCAAAGGATTAAAGAGAGTGGTGTGGCAGAATCCATAGTCGTCGAGTTCGATTCCCAGCGTTCGTCCGAGGGTTTTAACGGAATCGGAGATTTCCATACCGACGGAGAGCACGACCAGGTCGAAATCTTCTTCGATGATCTGGCTTTCACCATCGTATGATCTAGCATAATGTACTTTTAAATTATTCGTTTCAGGGTCTTCTTTCACGTCGCTCAGCCGGCAGCGGGTGTATATCACGCCATATTTTTGTTCAGCGCGGCGGTAATATTCTTCATACCCCTTGCTGTAGGAACGGGTATCCATAAAGAAAACCTGGCAGTGCACTTTTCCATCACCATCCCCGGAGCGGGCTTCTGCCCTAGCGTGTTCGACAGTCATGATTGCTTCTTTGGCAGCGTACATACAACAGACTGAAGAGCAGTAGTCATGGTTCTGGTCTCGGCTTCCAACACATTGCAGGAAAGCGATACGCCGAGGACTTTTATCGTCGGAGGGTCGCTTTATATGCCCTTTTGTAGGACCACTGGCAGAGAGCATTCGCTCGTATTGCAAGGCTGTGACAACATTTGGAAAACGTCCAAACCCAAATTCTTCGCTCAACCGGGCGTTGTAGATCTGGTATCCCGGTGCCAGGATCATTGCGCCCACTTTGATCTCTTTGATTTTTTCTAAATCATCATGGATGATGGCATCTCTACCGCAGGCATACACGCAAGACATACACTCTGAACAGATACCGCAAGCCAGGCAGCGGGCGGCTTCGGCCTGGGCGCTCTGGTCATCATATCCACCTTCAACTTCAACGAAATTATCAATCCGTTTGTCTACTGGAAGCTCAGGCATGGGGATGCGTGGTTGTCGTTTGATATCGCCGCTGGCAAGACGTTCGTCAATTTCACGGGTTGAGTAGCGTACTACCGGTAGTTCCGGTTTAGGTGGGGGTTCCATCGCATTGCCCTGGAGGTAGCGCATGATGGATTCTGCTGCTGTGTGGCCTCTATCTACAGCTTCGATCACGAAAGCAGTCCCTGATATGCAGTCGCCAGCGGCAAATACGCCTGGACGAGACGTTGCCAGCGTATTTGGATTGATAGCGATTGTCTGGATATCAGTCAGACCGACGTTGGCGTCATCGGGGATAAATGCAAGACCAGCGCGCTGACCCACGGAGAAGATAACAGTATCGCAGTCGATAGTATAGAGAGAGTCTGGGGTCTTTTCAACATGCAAGCGGCCGCGCTCGTCAAAGCTGAAGGATGATACAAGCATGCACTCTACGCCATTTACATGACCATTCTCATCACTGGTGATACGCTCGAAGCTGCGACCGGTATGAAGGACAATACCTTCTTCCTCAGCTGCGGTCACCTCCCATGGATGAGAAGGCATTGAATCCCGGTCCTCTAAGCAAGCCATGTGAACTTCACAACCTAATCGTACGGCACTGCGGGCACAGTCGATGGCGACGTTTCCCCCGCCCAAAACAAGTATCTTTTTCCCCAATGGAGGCGCGTCTGCGTTCGTATATCTTCCCAGCCGTACATCCCGTAGGAAATGTGTATTGACCAGCACACCATCCAGGTCTGCACCTGGAATGGGCAGGCGAATGCCTTCGTGGGCACCCACTGCAATCAGCACCGACTCATAGCCCTCGTCGAAGAAATCATCCAGGTTGTTAACCTGACAGTTCAAATGCAGGTCGACACCCAGGTCGATGATATCTTGGACCTCACGTTCGATAATTTCAGTGGGAAGGCGGTACTCCGGCACGCCGAGTCGCAACATTCCGCCAGCCACTGGCATCGCTTCAAAGACTGACACACCATATCCCGCCATCACTAAATCTTGTGCTGCCGTCAAGCCACAGGGCCCTGCACCAATGATCGCTACACGATGGTTATTAACTTTGGGGACAGGCTCGATAGGCTGACGCGGCTGTGCATATACCTTATCGGTGATAAACCGTTTCAGAGCCCGAATATTGATGGGTTCATCTACCATACTGCGGTTGCAGGCTTCCTCGCAACGGTGGTTGCATA
>CAZIKS010000282.1:0-3853 GCA_964539795.1 uncultured Pirellulales bacterium | reverse complement strand
CCATCCATCACCGGAACCGACCAGAACACGGCTGTTCCAGACAGTCGGAGCGATTCGAATACTCCCGCCGGTATATGCTGTCCATCGCTGCCTGCCAGTCGCAGAGTCAATTGCCCGCACGATGCCGTCAGAACCACCGATGAAAACCAGTCCGCCGGCTGTCACAGGAGCTGTCGGAGTAAAGGCAGTCTCAGGGGTGAACTGCCAGAGCTGACTGCTTTTTTCAGGGAGGACTGCTTCTGTTGTTGCAGTGCATGTATTGTTTCCGCGAAATGTAGGCCAGTCTGCTGGTGATTCATGTAAGGGTGATACTTCTAATATGTTGCCTGTTCCCGTTTCCAAACGTTCCGCCACTGTTGCTTCGGGATAGAAGTTGTGGTCTCCTGCTGGCCCGATACAGGTGGCACCGTACAGTGTGAGCTGGCAATCGCAGACGGACGGCCACCAGTACAGCAAACCATTTGCTATGGTTACTCCATCGAAACAGGTGGGCCGCATGGGTGAAACATAGTGAGGACTTGAACTGGCCAGATCAAATCGTACAGACCCTCCATCGGCGCGGAAGAAAATAGCGTCAACCGAACCTGTCGGTCTTGTGCAGGCACGCCGGCCTAAATCGTATTCACCCAGTATCTCGCCGGTAAGCGGATCAAATTTTTTACTTACTTTATCAGCCCATGGTCCGCTGATACAGTAAAGCCCGTCTTCATGCAGAACAAGTTGAAAATTATCATACGGATAATGCCACAAAACACTGCCGTCTTCCACAGAAACGGTGAGAAGCTTGTCCATCATGGGTCCCGAAAAATATAATGCTCTGTCACTGCACTTGAGATATGCCGTTGTGCGCCAATTTGTTCGCCAATCCTGACGGTTCAGGTTATTACCAAGTGTTTTAAACAGTTCGGGATCATTTTCAGGGTTTTTTCTCCAGATAACTTTGCCGTTATTCGTATCAAGACAGGTAAGGTATGCTCCGAAACGGAAGGTGAAAAGCCGCCCGTTCTTCATGCAGACAGCACGGGTATCAATCGGCTCGTCTTCGTGATAGCTCCATAGAACTTTTTTAGTTTTCGTGTCTATAGCCAGAATATTTCGTCCGAATCCCCACGGATTCTCAGGCAGATTATAACCTTTCGACAGAGGATTCCATGGCCATCCATGCCCGGGATTACTATTACGGACTTCGGGATCTTTCATCTCCTGCTCTCCGATAACAGCATACAGCACATCATTCTCCAGCGCCATCCACTTCCAGAAAGTTCCACCTGCAATATCCTGCGGTGGTGCAATTTCATCTTTCAATTCTCCCGTTGCCGCATCAATGAGCTTGCAGGATGTGTTATCCCCGACATAGAGAGTCGTGGGCGTTGCAATCATGGTGTTGCGGTGAACTATTATTCCCGGGACCAGATCACGTGTCCAGAGGATTGTGCCATTATAGCCGTTATAAGCCATGAGCGTATTGACCCATGCCTCTTCACGAGGCTTGAACGATATGTGCCCCAGAGCTCTGAACATACGTCCTGCCGAAGAAACGGTATTTTGTGGCATCGGTGCATAATACGGTTTTCCCAGAAACTGTGTCAGATAAGGAGCCCGTGCGATACGGTCATTTGACTGCGGGTTATTATCGGGCGCATGATAAGGATGGCTCCAGTCGTCAACACCCTCAGGAACCGGCTTGACCAATTCTTTCTGACCCAGTAAAGCCTTTCCCCGGGGACGCAGAACACGAAGCACCTCATCTTCGTTAACCTCGACATCATCATTCGCAGCGACTATGACATCCGCAAGATTATCTGCCATGTGGATATGCGACAGGTCTCCCTTCTCAACGAATATCCGTGTCCCGTAGAATCCAGCGGTATCGACCGCACGACGTGCCGTCTCCAAATCTTCATTAAGAGGCAACTGGACATATACCAATAGCTCGCTTTTTCTTGCCAGATCCAGGGCAAGTTCACAATTTGTGTCACCCAGTACAATACAGATGCCGCGGGGCACATCAATTTTGCTGAGAACTGTATCGGTATCTACCTTACCAATCCCGCAGCCTTCGACAGTTCCAATGAGTGTAATGGTAACTATTGCCCGGACAATTAACCGGACAAAACGGATCAATGAAGCCATCATCAAATCTCTCTGTCTATACATGATCAACTCCTTACGATGTATTTTTTATGAGTTGAATTTACTATATCACTTACACCAGAACTAATTCAGTTTTTTATTGTGCAACAAACTTATAATATCATTATTTCTATTTCAAAACAAATACTTTTTCATTCATATCAATCCATGATTGCCGTTGATAAAATATCATCCAAAAAGCTCATCCAATTGTGCGGGGTCCCTGTGTGGAGGACTCTGAACAGGTATAGCACCCGGAAATCTGTCAGGCGCACGCCAGTTCTCAGGCAAATCTCTACAATTGACAGTGCTGCCGTTTTTTTCAAGGTGTGAGTACCAGCCTGTGAGCAGTGTTATTGTTTTTGACACGATGTGTTCATGACTCTGCGGCATTTTATGTGTTTCGACCATTTTTGCAAATTCATACATGTTGGGATAATTATGCCATTTACTCCGTGTATACGGATCTTCACCCGGAGAAGTCAAATCTATAAACTCTTCCAGTGTGCCATTTGAGGTGGAAATAATTGTCCTGCATTCACGCATGAGCTGAAGAGCGACATAATAATCAGGTCCTTTTTGCTGACTACATTTCCATGTCATAAATGCCGATTGAAATCCCCACCAGCTATCAGCCTGAAGGCTTACAGAAATTACATCCGGCTCAAGGATATGGTGAAGTCGGTAAATGCCGTGGGTACCGTGAGCAGGATAATCTCTGGCTCCCTGGCTGGCAAGAACACCATCGATGTAGGCTCCATTTTTCAACATTTCTTTAAGTCTGGCTCGCGTTCGAATCGTTTCCATGCGGGTCTCGAAAGCCGAGGGAACATAAATTGGAGCATTGTACTTTTTCGACCGCTCTATTATCTCACGGGCTTCCCTGAGAGAAAGAGCCATCGGACGTTCTATGAGAAACGGCATGCCAGCTTCGAGATACGGTTTTGTAAGCTGCGGCATCCAGCCGGTAACATCGTAATCCGCAATTATCACACCGTCTACCCTGTCAACCATGTCGTAAAAGTTTTTAACCATTTTTACATCGAACCTCTTTCCGAAAGCACCTGCAAGCTGAGGGTCGGGATCCCATGCCATGGTTATAACCATACCAGTTGTCCGGGGCAGGTAATCCCCTTTGAATTCTTCGAGTGGTGGGTTCATTGCTTTCGCCCAGACATCAGCGTGGGAATAACCTCCGGTTGTAATCATACCAATTTCCATCAGTTCGGTTGAAGCGGGGCTTTTTCTCTTATATCTTTTACGTTCGGCATGTACTTGATGTGTTGAAGCAAGCAGTGCACCACCTGCAGCTGCAGTCTTCAAAAAAGTCCGGCGCGAAGAAGTTACTGACATTGAGAAACCTCCTTAATCCGATAATATATACTCCCCTTATTTATGCAGAAATCTGTTCCATCAAATTATGGTTTGACTTTGTTAAAAAGAATTATTATACAGTTTATCATACTATGTCAAATTACAGGAATCAAGAAAAAATCGGTTTATAATCATAGGAGTGTCCTCATGAAATGTTATTTCGAAAAGAACCGCTCAAGAAAGGATAACACAATGAAAAAAAATATTATACCCACAGTTATGTTTGCTCTCATGTTTAGTTTATTATGTATTCCGCACAACACCTTTTCACAGGAAAATTACCTCCATTTTAACAAGGTAATTGCCAAGCTGGAAGCAGGAAAAACAGTCACCGGTATCTGGAGTC
>CAZIKS010000281.1:0-3869 GCA_964539795.1 uncultured Pirellulales bacterium | reverse complement strand
AAAACGAAAAAAAAGCGAAAAAATGACTCGTTTTTTTGTGTAAATTCGTATTTTTTGGGCATTTGTTTTTGAAACGGGATGAAAGTGTGGAAATCAGGCCTGAGGCCGGTTAGTTATAGGGTAAATATTTTCATTTCTTGTCTTTGGTTGGTTTTTCTTTATAATGCGGCCATCAAAACGTATCCGGCCATTATTCGGTTTGATTAGATAACAATTTTTGAGGTATAGCGATTATGAAATTGATGGGTCTGCATGTTATCGACATTTTTGTCCTGGTGTTTTACCTGATTGGTATGACTGTAATCGGTCTTTGGGCAGCGAGGAAAATAAAGAACAGCGATGATTACTTTATGCCCCGCACGTTCGGCAAATTGATGATGATAATGTTTGCTTTCGGGTCGGGCACCCATTCGGACCAGGCGGTGAGCGTCTCTTCCAAAAGCTACACAAACGGGCTGTCCGGCATCTGGTACCAGTGGTTATGGCTGCCCGTGACGCCTTTCTATTGGCTGATTGCTCCTGTTATGAGGCGTTTTCGTGCAATAACCACCTCCGATGTCTTTGAGGCCAGATTCAATCGGAGCGTTTCAATGCTGTTTGCCGTGATAGGTGTACTGAGTCTTGTAGTCAGTTTGGCTGTTATGCTCAAAGGCTCGGGTGAGGTGATTTCCGCCTGCACAGGGGGTTTGCTTTCGGCCAACTTTGCTATCGCCGTTTTGACAGTGATATTTGTGATATATGGAGTAGCGGGGGGGCTTGCGGCTGCTATTGTAACCGATTTTATCCAGGGAATATTGACGATTTTTTTCTCATTTTTGCTTCTTCCTTTTATAATGAACGCCGTGGGAGGATTCGAAGGGCTTCGCGAGTCGATAAAGGACCCACATATGTTATCGCTGGTAGCTCCACAGGACATCGGATTTTTTTACATTGTTGTCCTTGCGGTCAATGCACTGGTGGGCATTGTGGCCCAGCCGCATACTATGGCAAATTGCGCAGCAGGAAAGACGGAAATGGAAGGACGGGTCGGCTTTATGTTCGGCCCCCTGGTCAAGAGGTTATGCACAATTCCGTGGTGCCTAACGGGAGTTGCCGCTATTGTATATTTTGCGGGAACGGGCATCGAGCCGGACAAGGTTTTCGGAGCGGTGGCGGGCGACTTTCTGCCGACAATCATGCCGGGAATACTTGGAGTTTTCATTGCAGCGATTCTGGCTTCGGTGATGAGTACCTGCGATGCACAGATGATATGTGCTTCGGCGCTTTTTACGGAAAATATTTATAAAAACTTTCAGGGGGACAAAGACAGGAAACATTATATTCTTGTTGCCCGGGTTGCATCTGTTGTAATAGTGGCCGGAGGCGTCGTTTATGCCTATTGGCTGTCCGGGGTTATCCAAGGACTTGAAGTGTTCTGGAAAATCACCCCGATAATGGGTATTGTTTTCTGGCTTGGACTTTTCTGGAGACGAACCACGGTGGCGGGGGCGTGGGCAGCGGCGCTGGCGGCAGTATTGCTTTGGTGGCTGACTTCACAGCCTTTCTTTATTTGCGCTGTGGGTAACTTGCCGTCAGCGGAGTACTTAAGATTTGTCGTAGAAAAAGATGCCGGGCTGGAAATCTATCTGCCGTGGCAGATGGTCTTTTACCTGACGGCAGGATTTTCGGCTGGGATTATTGTCAGTCTTTTGACGAAACCGGTCAGCAAAGAAAAGTTAGACAATTTTTACGCACTCCTGCGAGCGCCTATTAAGCCCGGCGAACAGGTATCCGCCCCCTGTACATTGCCTGCAGGTGCGACTGTCCTTCCGAAGCGAAACATATTCCCCAATACCAATCTCGAAATTCCCGTCCCATCACTTACCTCTGTAATAGGGTTTCTGGTCGGCTGGGCCTGCGTTGCAACAATAATTCTTATTGTTGTCTGGATAGCAGCTACATAACATGATAATAGACAAATATATCCAAACTTGAATTCATTAATAATTTAGGAGAACAAAAATGGCTCGTAAAATAGACCGTAGAGAATTTCTTGCCCGCAGTACAAAGGTTGCAGGTGGTCTTTTTGGCGGTGGTATGCTGGCTTCATGCTCTCGGCAGCACAAGGGGACAGCGGCCAAAGAGGCCATATACAAACCGAATGAGAAACTCGGAGGTCGGGTGGCCGTAGTCGGTACCGGCTGGCGATGCCTGAAGACGTGGGGGCCGCCCCTGGAGAAAAAATACTCCGACTATGTGGAGGTAGTAGGACTATGTGATACAAATTCCAAGCGTGCCGAGTATGTAAGCCGGCAGTTTGTCAAAAAGCCGCCTACGTTCACCGATTTCGATAAGATGATACGGACCACGCGGCCGGATACGGTTATTATAACCACCGTTGACAGATTCCATCCGCAATACGTTATTCGTGCAATGGAACTTGGCTGTGATGTGATATGTGAGAAACCATTTGCCACCGAGGGCGGGCAGTGCAGGGAATTGAACAAGGCACAGAAAAAATACAAAAAGAACATCATTGTAACCTTTAACGCCCGCTACGGGCCTGGTGAGGCTAAAGTCAAAGAGCTGATTTTGGCGGGCGAGATTGGAGAAATCTATTCTGTAAATTATGACGAGCTTTTGGATATCGAACATGGAGCATCGTATTTTCGCCGCTGGCACGGGTATATCAAAAACGGCGGTTCTCTATTAGTGACCAAGGCGTGCCATCATTTTGACGAAATGAACTGGTGGTTAGAGTCTGACCCTGTGGAAGTTATTGCCTATGGCGCTCTTAAAAAGTACGGGCATAACGGAAGTTTCCGGTCTGTCAAATGTCGGGGATGCCCGCATAAATCAAAGTGCGAATTTTACTTCGACATCACCCAAAATCAGGACCTTATGGAGCTTTATGTGAATTGTGAGTCCGAGGATGGGTACCTGAGAGATGCCTGCCTGTACCGGAGCGACCTTGATACGTATGATACGAACACCGTTATGATAAAGTATGCTAATGGCGTGCTGGCTTCTTATAATCTCGACGCCACCCTGGCATACGAGGGCCAGCATATTGCCATCAACGGCAGCAAAGGCAGGGTTGATTTATACAATCACTATGTTCAGCCGTGGGACGAACCGAACACAAGCGAAATCCGTCTGACCCGGAACTTCAAGGATTCAATAATGATTTATCCCGAGACCGAGTCAACGCCCGATGTATCAGGCGGTCATCTTGGGGCCGACGACCAGATAAGAAACCATATTTTCAAGGGTAAGCAGACAGACGATTTGAAGCAGCGAGGTACAGCTCGTGCGGGAATTATGTCTTCTTTGATTGGTATCGCCGGCTATGAATCTATCCGGGCAGGCAGTAAGGCAATTCGTATTAAAGATATGATTGATATGGATTTGGCTTGATACCTGTTGTAAGGCACAGGATGATGGAAAAGGGAATATTTACAAACAGGCCGCTGCTGCCGGCTGAAATTGTCCTGGCGCCTGCGTGGTGGTTTGCAAACGTTGGAATTACCTTTGATGAGGATTTCTTTTATAATCCGGCGAGAAGGGTGGAAGACGAGCGGAAAATGGAAAAGGCCCTTTATGAGCGATGGGGGAAGTTCGGGCTGGGAGAAAACAAAGATAAAAATCTACCGCTGGTAGGCCCTGTTCATCTTGCAGCCGGTTATCTTTTTCCGGAAATGTTCGGATGCAAAGTCGAGTACAAAGAGGATGCACCTCCACAGCAGAGATGTGCCCAGCTGCCGGATTTAAATATTTCAGCCGGGTCGGTGTTTGAAAGCGGGGCCTGTAAGAGATTTCAGGAATTAGTTGAAAGCCTCGAAAAAAAATACGGTTATGTTGTTGGCGATGTGGGGGTTGCAGCTATTCTG
>CAZIKS010000280.1:0-3883 GCA_964539795.1 uncultured Pirellulales bacterium | reverse complement strand
ATCCGTGACTCGGCCAAGATTATGGTGCTCAACGGTGGTAAGATCGTAGAGTACGCCCCGCACGATGAGCTGATGGCTGATAAGGGTTTCTACTATGCGCTGTACATGAGCCAGTTCAAGGGCAAAGCCCCGGGCGGTGCGGAAGCCACAGATGTGAATTTTGTGAGCACATAAGCAGATTTCTACTAAAAGCCCACTAATGTTTAATTAATTTCAAGAGGTGTTGCCTGGAATGTGGCAACACCTCTTGTCCGATAATTATTGGATTTAGCTCAAAATATCCTGGATCACAGCGAAAAGACACAGTATCGTTCAAACATAAGATGAATTACTAATTATGAATATTTTTTACCACCAGGTGTTATACTTAGCTGGGCAGTAAAAGGAGGCAAGTTTGACAGAATATTTTGGCAATCAAGAAGGCAGCACTCTTTTAGAACGCAAACAAATCGGCAAATCGTTGCGTCAGCAAGCCCCGCGCCGCAGCCACGGCGACTGGTCACCTGCCCCAGACCGGCCGGACCCGATCAGTTTGCTGCAGGCGCAGGACAAGACCCGTATTCAGCACCTGGTGCCCATCAAATATGGGCGCATGCTTGAATCGCCATTCGCCTTCCTGCGCGGTTCAGCCACAGTGATGGCAGCTGACCTGGCTGGCAGCCCCGTCTCCGGAATCGATGCAATATTATGCGGCGATGCTCACCTGTCCAACTTCGGCGTGTTTGCCACCCCGGAGCGCAAGCTGGTATTTGATATCAACGACTTCGATGAGGTGTATCCCGGTCCCTGGGAGTGGGACCTCAAACGACTGGCTGCTAGCGCGGTGGTGGCAGGTCGAGAGAATGGCTTCAAAGAGAAGACTTGCAAACAGTTGGCGGTTGTAGTCTCACAATACTACCGCAAAGCCGTGCAGCGATTTTCAGAAAAGCCCATCTTGGATGTATGGTATTTCCACGTGGAAGCAGAAGCTGTACTGGATGTCTTTGATCAACATTCCAAGCAGGGCGCTAAAAGCGCTAAGAAGATGGTTAAAAAAGCGCGCCGCAAGACTCATGAACAAACCCTGGAGAAGCTGACGGAATACGTCAACGGTCAGCGGCAGATCATCAACGACCCGCCCCTGCTCGTCCGTTTGAGCGAATTTTTATCCGAAGAACAGAAAGAACAAATCACCAAACAGGATGTTGATAGAGCCTGGTCTGAGTACGTCAGCAGCCTGCCTGAAGAACGGCGCATGCTCTTATCTCGCTTTCGCGTTGCAGATGGCGCTCTCAGGGTGGGCGGCGTTGGCAGTGTTGGTACCCACTGTTGGATCTTGCTGCTGGAAGGTTCCTCTGAAGACGATGCCCTGATCTTGCAGCAAAAAGAGGCCGGGCGGTCTGTACTCGAATCATACTTGCAGAAGAGAGATTATGCTAACCCTGCAAAGCGAGTGGTCGTCGGTCAACGCTTGATGCAGGCATCCAGTGATATCTTCCTGGGATGGCACCAAAGCGCACTCACAGGGACAAATTATTACTGGCGCCAGTTAAAAGACATGAAAGGTTCCGTCGAAGTGGCTGATTTGGATGAAACTGGTCTGGCCACCTACCTAGGGGTATGCAGCGTATGCCTGGCACGTGCCCATGCCCGCACCAGCGATGCAAGGATCGTTGGATATCTTGGTAAAGGTGATGTATTTGATAATGCCATCGCTGATTTCGCCGTGGCTTACGCCGACCAGACCGAGCGCGATTACCAGGCGCTGGAGAAGGCGGTCAAGTCTGGTCGCCTCGCCGCAGAGAAGGGCATCTGAGCAGGATGAATAAACACCCTAAGGATTTTACCTTTGGGCATCCGAGGAAAAAGATGTACGTTCACACAATAATATACATCGGTAATCCACTCGGGAAACCCTTACGATCTCAGGTTGGAATGGAGAATAAATGTCACGCTTCTTAACTGGAACCCGCTATCTGGTTATCCTGCCCATCATCGGGCTGGCCATAGCGGCATCCTTCTTCTTTGTCTTCGGCGGCATCGGTTTGATCCGCTTGTTAGTTGAGATTCTTATGACTGCACTGGGAGTTGCGCAGCACCCCCTCGAGATGGACCGGGCAGAAATTGTCTTCGAGGTGGTGGAATACGTGCACTTGTTCCTGGTGGGTACCGTTCTCTATATCACCTCCATCGGTCTCTACCAATTGTTCGTACAGGAGATTAAGTTCCACAATTGGCTCAGGATCGACAGCACCGAAGAGCTGGAAACCAGCCTCATCGGTGTGACCGTCGTCGTGCTGGCAGTCAACTTCATGGGCTCCGTGTACGTCGGGGGAACCGAGAACCTGGTGCAGTACGGCGCAGGGATCGCCCTGCCCATCGCAGCTTTAGGATTGTTCGTTGGCCTGCGAGCCTGGTCAGTAAAGCTGAACAGGGAAGCCGCCGCTCTAGAGGAGAAAGACGATAACAAAGATAGCACCGGATCAGAATCTTAGGATTGACCCGCTGCCCATCTGCAGGGAGATGGTAAACAAGAACTCCAAAAGTTGTGTGATCCCCTGCTGGCAGAAACGATATAAATGTTGTTGTTCAACATAAGTGTGTTGCCGCTGGGCAGCACTCCAAAGTATAATTTATTGGTTTTTTTTTACACCTATCATGATAGGAGAGAGATCCATGACGAATCAGAATCCACTTAAGGACCAAAAAGAAGGCGCGCTGCTCACACCCCAGGAGCGTGTAGATTGCCAAAACATCACAGCAGGGAAATCACTAGACAGCCAACGGGCAAAAGCGCTATTAGCCCTCGATGAAGGTGCTACCCAGGCACAAGCAGCTCAGCTAACTGGACTGACTCGTAATCAGGTGAAATACTGGCTTGGCAAGTTCCGTCGTGAACGCTTGGATGCTTTTCCAGAGGCTGCTTTACCGGAAGCACAAGCTGAACCGCAGGCTTCAAAAGTTGAAAAAGGTCCTGATGAAGTAGTACCAGCAGTTGAAAGTTCTCAAGAAGAACAACCGGCGAAGAAATCAAAACAGGATAAGAAAGCCAAAGGTTCCAAGAAGAAAAAGAAAGGTAAAGGTAAAAAGAAAGGCTCAAAGAAAAAGAAGGGTAAGAAAAAAAAGAAATCCAAGAAGAAGAGCAAGAGCTGACCAGGATTCGCTTTGAACGCTAACTTTCAAATTCAATTGCCAGATGGCCACAGCAGAGAACAAATTGAGGCGCTGCTTGTAGGCAATTTCCCGTTTAAGGTAGAGGAACCAGTTTCAGAGAAATGGGTTTTCTACGATACATTTGATTGGCTCCTGTTCAATCAGTCTTTATCATTGCATCAAGCTGGGCAGGAACTCTACCTGCGGGCTTTACCAGCTGGTGAGGTTAAATCCAGCCTTTTCATCGCCGCTGTGCCCAGGTTCTCCTGGGATTTCCCCGATAGTGCGCTCAAAAATCACCTGGGACAAATTATTGAACCTCGCGCCCTTCTGGTTCTCAGCGAACTGCATATGCAATCCTGCACCTATCGTATTTTAAACAAAGATAGGAAAACGGTTGCACATCTGTCTTACACAGAAGCAGGTGCAGCGCAGGATACCAATCCAACCACGATAATTTCCTACTTAAGCCTGAGAGCGGTGCGCGGGTATCCAAAACATGCACAGCAGATAACCACACATCTGGAACAAGCCGGGTACAGTTTTTCCAACTGGGGTGAATTTTACTTCAGGACCCTCGAAGCAGCAGGAAAGAAACCTGGCAGCTATTCTTCAAAGATGGATGTACAGCTCGAACCAGGTATGCGGTCTGACGAAGCAGCTAAAATCATCCTACGCCGGCTGTTAGAGATAATTAAAGCCAATGAAGCCGGCATCCAGGCAGATATCGACACCGAATTCTTACACGATT
>CAZIKS010000279.1:0-3891 GCA_964539795.1 uncultured Pirellulales bacterium | reverse complement strand
TATCGCTATGTTTATATACAGCGCTGCGGTTCTGATTCAATACGGCTGGGGAGGCAAAGATGGCGAAAAGTGAGGTCATCAATCAGATTCGTCGGCTTCGATTTGAAAATGGCGAAATGACGCAGCAGCAGTTGGCTGACGCCGCAGGGGTGACCCGCCAGACAATCATTGCCATCGAGGCCGGCAAGTACGCACCTTCACTGACTTTAGCGTTTAAGATAGCACGGGTCTTTGCGGTGCCGTTAGAAGACGTGTTTCAATATGAGCAGGACAGCGGGCAGGCGGCGGTTCCTTAACCATTGTGAGATAAGGAGTAATGAATTATTCGAGGTGTATGACGCCGTCGCGTTTGTCTGCTTCGAGGCTGGCTTTTTTGATGATATCGTAGAGCCGGCGGGAATTGCGAATCTTTTCAAAAACGAACTCCGGGTCGGTTTTATCGTTGGTTATCAGTATTACGGTACCGATACCGAAGATACAGTCGAGGATAGTTCTTCGCAGGCGAAGGTCGATTACCCGGAACATATCGAGGTTATCGACTCTTCTATCGAGAATACCCCGGCTCCATTCAATTCTATCGGCGGAGATTTTATAGTATGTCATTTTTAGACGGAACATTTTCAGGAGCAAAATAAGGAAAACAAGTATCACAAGGCCAACTCCGGCAGCGAGGCGATATTTGCCTGCTATCAGGGCCTGGCTTTCTGTAAGTGTGAGCCAGGAGTTGCTTTGCGGAACGCCATCAGTTTCGGATTCGGCCGGGACTCCGGTATACTCTTCATATCCTGACGGGACTCCAGCATACTCCTCATACTCGGCTGGGACTGAAATTTCTTTGGGCTGGAAGACAGAACTCCGTTCGATTGGAAAAGTTATCAAAAAATACGCGATTACAAGGAAAAAAGAGGCCTTTATTACAGCGCCAGCCATTGCCCAGAGTGAGGGGCGGCCGCTGAAGAGGATGGTCTTATCTTCTTCGGGTTCCTGGTCGGAATCATCGACGTCGTTTTTTTCCAGAGCCCTTGCGCGGGGGGTATTCAAGAACTCGTTGCAGAAGCGGCATTTGACGGCGGCGGCCTGGATTGTCTCAGCGCAAAAGGGACATTGCTTTATTTGTGTCGGGCTTTCGGTAATAGAATCCATTTTGTATATATCGGAAAAAGAGGGCGGATTTGAGCAAGAAACTCCCGGAATCCAGCTTTTTTTAGTGCGGTGTGAGTTTATGTTCATACCGGGTATAGACTCCGTTCAAAATAAAGGGCGATTGTTGTAACGAACGGAATTGCTATTTTTGCCAATTTTTACTGCAATACGCGCCTTCTTGCCGAAAATATATTCAAAGCTCATCGCTTTGGTTTGCACGACTTTATTATATATAACTGCCTGTTAATTAAGTGGTTTCAACAACAAACAGCTCGAACGCCGATTACATAGCGATGGTCATCATTCTATTGATGGCCGTGGGGGCGGTCTTTGTCTTTTCAGCGGATGTTAACATCAGTCAGGAATTCGACTTGCTGAAATTTTATGAATTCCCAGCCCTGCGGCAGATTTTCTTTTTTCCTCTGGCTATTGTTATAATGTATATCGTCTCCTGCATCAATTATCGCAGGTTCAGCCTAAGTTCCGGCTGGTTCAAATCACCAACCGCTTATTTGTTAGTCCTGAGTATAGGACTACTTATATTGGTTTTATTCCCGCGGTTCGGCGCAGAAATAAATTATGTCCGCCGATGGTTCAAAATACCCATAGGGCCGGTCAGGATAAGTTTTCAACCCTCAGAGTTGGCAAAATGGTCATTGGTTTTTTTCCTGGCCGCGTTTTGCGATAAGTTCTATGACAGCCTGAAGTTATACTGGAAAAGATTCGTCCCTGTTTGCCTGATTATAGCCGTGGTGGTGGGGCTTACAATCATAGAGGACTTCGGCACTGCCGCCTTTATGGCACTTTTATCATTCCTTATATTAATAGCGGCCGGTGTAAAATTCTGGCACATCCTGACTCCTGTCCCATTTGTCGCCATAGCCTTTTTCGCGGCATTAATCCGCTCTCCCATGCGAATACAGCGGATTTCAGCATTTCTTAAGCCCGAAAAGTGGGCTGATACCGTTGCATATCAGGCCAACCAATCACTGATTGCCCTTGGTTCGGGCAGTCTGTTGGGCAAAGGACTCGGCAGAGGAATTTGTAAGTACCAGCATCTGCCGGAGGATACGACAGATTTTATCTTTGCAATCATAGGCGAAGAGTTAGGCTTCGTCGGAGCCGCAGCAGTAATCGGTTTGTTTGTAATTTTTGTTTGGCTGGGAATTTTGGTGGTTATACGCTGTAAAGACCGTTTCGGCCAGCTTTTAGCCAGCGGTATTGTCTTAACAATTGCTATTCAGGCGGCGGTTAATATCGGGGTTGTAACTGTTGTGCTGCCGACCAAGGGGATACCGCTGCCGTTTGTAAGCGCCGGCGGTACAAGTATGCTGCTGAGCGCTGTAGCTGTGGGTGTTTTGTTAAATATTGCCAAGAAATCAGTTAAAGAGCCGATTATGACCGTACAATCAAGCGTAAAGTCATTGGAGGAAAGCGAATAATGCAAGGTAAGAGTTTTTTCTTTGCGGGGGGGGGAACAGGAGGGCATATCTATCCGGCCGTCGCAGTGGCAGAGCAAATTATTAAATTGGAGCCGGAGGCAAGAATACATTTTTTCTGCAGTAAGCGCGATATTGACGCAAGAATACTGTCCGGGACCGATTTCGGTTATACGGCGCTGCCGGCGCAGGGCTTTTCCATCCAGCCGGGCAAACTGATAAACTTTTGCACATCGTTTTTTGCCAGTTGCAGGATAGCCAATGAGGTTATCGGTGAAAGTGAAAACGTAATTGTAACGGGTATAGGCGGGTTTGTGGCGGCGCCGGCGTGCTATGCGGCGCAAAAACTGAAAATTCCGGTTGCTCTTTTGAATGTTGATATTATACCGGGTCGGGCAAATAAAGTGATAGGGCACTGGGCGGATGAGATTTTTGTTCAGTTTGAAGATACCATAGAGCATTTCGCCAAAAGCAAAGCGAGGGTCAATGTTTTCGGGTGTCCCGTCAGAAGCGGATTTAACAAGCCGGAACCCGATAAAATAAGAGCCAAATTGGGGCTTGATGATAATAAAAAGACGCTTTTGATAACAGGGGCGTCGAGCGGGTCGGAAAATATCAACGAGGCGGTGTGTTCGCTGCTGGATAAGCTTGATTCGTTTGCGGAGGACTGGCAGATAGTGCATCTGGCTGGTGTGGCGAATTTTGAAAAAGTTCAGGGGCAATACGCTAATGTGAAAATCGGACATAATGTTCTGGCCTATTGCGATGATATGGCTAACCTGTTATCAATTACGGACTTAGTAATCGGCAGGAGCGGGGCGGTAAGCGTGGCTGAATATGCGGCGGCAGGTGTGCCGAGTATTTGTATGCCATATCCATACCATAAGGACCGGCACCAGTATCTGAATGCGGGTAAGTTGGTGGAGGCAGGGGCCGGTATAATAGTCGATGACCTGCCGGATGCCAGTGACAGGGCGGAATGGCTGTGGGAAGAGCTGGAAGAATTGCTGAAAAACGATGAAAAACGCAGAGAAATGAGGGAAAGCTGCGCAAAAATCGGGACTAAAGATGGGGCATTAAAAATTGCAGAAAGACTGCTTGAAATGGTCGTGACAGGGTAGAAATTGGGTTTGATTGGGTTTGAATTTGGTTTGTTTTGGCTTTGTTTTTGCGGCGTCCGAGGAGATGGAAATTGCCGTAATGCTTTGTCATAACAGGTTTTATGCTTCTTTGTTTATTTAGAAAATTGGGTTTGTTTTGCATAATTAAGTAGTTGTCAGATCCTGGTTCTGTAGTCATTATGCTCTGT
>CAZIKS010000278.1:0-3913 GCA_964539795.1 uncultured Pirellulales bacterium | reverse complement strand
GTATAGGTATAGGAGATACTTGGGCAGTGACTGTTTAGAGCTTCTTGGACTATTTTTTTTGGCAATAGATTTTGACCGCCTTGATTTGCTTGAGAAATCTGCCAGTTTTGGCAATTAGCGCAGCGGAAATTACAACCAACGGTAGCTAAGGAATAAGTATAAGTATTGGGCAGAAAATGATAAAGCGGCTTTTTCTCAATTGGGTCAATATTGACTGCTATGGCTTTTCCATAAACCAAAGAATATAATTTACCATCTCGATTTTCTCTGACACGACAAATTCCTCTTTGGCCAGGTGAAATAACGCAATAATGGGCGCAAACTTGACATTGAACCTTTCTACCCGTAAGTTTTTTATAAAGCAAAGCTTCCTTCATCTATTTTCATTATACTCTCGCTTTGCTATACTTCAAGTATGAAAAAGCACCGGATTTTTTTAGCGGTAAATTTACCCGAATCAATTAAGAAAAAATTGTTGGAATTTCAGCGCCAGTGGTCTGATTTACCGGTTCGCTGGACTAAAGAGCCGAATTTACATATTACTTTAGTTTTTCTTGGTTATCTTAGCAACGAAGAAATGCTGGAAATCTGTCGATTGACTCGCCAAGTAGCCCAAAAACATCAATCATTTGAAATAAAATTAAAGCGAATTTACTTAGGCCCACCCGATCGGCCGCCTCGAATGATTTGGCTAGAAGGAGAAGAGAATGACGCCTTGACTAAATTGAAAAATAATTTAGAGGAAAAATTGCTTAATCACCGGGAAAGTCGTCCTTTCCGAGTCCATATTACTTTAGCCAGAATTAGACAAGAAGAGTGGCGAAGTTTACCTGATAAGCCAGAAATATCTCAAGAAATTTCTTTAATTTTTCCAGTTAATTCAATAGAAATAATGGAAAGCTATTTATCAAGAAAGGGGCCTGATTATACTGTTTTAGAATCAATTGAGTTATGAAAAGAGAAATTTTAGGAGTGAAAATAGATAATTTGATTATAGAAGAAGCTCTCCAGAAAGTAGAGGGCTTTTTAGAAGATAGTCAGCAGCATTATATTGTCACTCCTAATCCAGAATTTTTAGTCAAAGCGCAAAAAGATGAAGAATTCAGGAAAATTCTCAATCAAGCTGATTTAGCTGTCGCTGACGGCATAGGTTTAATTTTCGCTTCTTGGTTTTTGGGCCAGCCGCTTAAACAAAAAATCACCGGGACAGATTTAATGGAAAAAATTTGTCAGAAAGCGACTCAAAAAAAATGGCCGGTTTTTCTATTAGGCGATAGAGAAGACGGTTTAGTCAAAGAAACAGCTGATCAATTAAAAAAGAAATATCCAGGATTAGACATAAAAACAGATCTTAAAGAGGCCTCTATATTATTTGTTGCCTTTGGAGCGCCATGGCAGGAAAAATGGATTGTTGAAAATTTAAAGAAGATGCCTTCAGTTAAATTAGCTATGGGAGTGGGCGGCGCCTTTAATTTTGTGGCTGGTCGGATTAGACGAGCGCCTAAAATTTTCCAGCGATTAGGCTTAGAATGGCTTTGGCGGCTATTTTGTCAGCCCTGGCGAATTAAGCGTATCTTTAGAGCGGTGGTTATTTTCCCTTGGTTGGTAATAAAAAATGAACTTATCAAACATTAAAAAAGCATATTTTATTGGCATAAAAGGAGTCGGCATGACAGCTTTGGCTCAAGTGCTCCAGGGCCAAGGAATAGAAGTTTTAGGTTCGGATACCAAAGAGAAATTTTTTACTGATCAAGTTTTAAAGAAATTAAAAATAGAAGTGATTGAAGGTTTTAATAAAGAGAATGTTCCGACTGATGCTGATTTAATTATTGTTTCAGCTGCTTATCTTGGTCAAGGAGTAAAAAATCCCGAAGTTAAAGAAGCTAAAAAGAAAAATATTTCTCTTTTAACGTACCCCCAGATTTTAGGAATACTTTTTCAAAAAAAGTATGGTCTGGCTGTGGCTGGCACTCATGGCAAAAGCACTATTACGGCTATGCTGGGTTTAGTTTTAGAAAAAGCTGGTTTAGACCCAACAGTTATTGTCGGGACAAGAATAATTCAGTGGCAAAGCAATGCTCGGGTGGGTCATTCTAAATATTTAGTGGCGGAAGCTGATGAATACCGCAATAACTTTTTATATTACTCCCCCCAGGCTTTAATTTTAACCAGCTTAGAGTATGACCACCCTGATTTTTTTAAGAACTTTGAAGAATACAAAAAGACCTTTAAACAACTCATCCGAAAAATTCCTTCTGATGGTTTTATTGTTGCTAATGGGCAAGACGAACAGGTTAAAGAAGCAGTCAAACAAGCTAAGTGTCAAATTATTGAATATGGATATCCTGGTCAGGAAATTAAATTACAGGTTCCTGGTCAGCATAATCTTTTGAATGCTTCAGCTGTCATGGTTATGGCTGAAAAATTAGGCCTGCCTAAGGAGATAATTAAAAAAGGGCTGGCTGATTTTCAAGGAACCAGTCGGCGTTTTGAATTTAAAGGTGAAAACAAGGGAGTTATTCTGATTGATGATTATGCTCATCATCCAACAGAGATTCAGGCAACTCTAAAAGCGGCTCAAAAACTTTATCCTCAAAGAAAAATTTGGGCGGTCTTCCAACCACATACTTTCAGTCGAACAAAAGCTCTTTTAAAAGAA
Organism: uncultured Pirellulales bacterium; assembly: GCA_964539795.1. Taxonomy (GTDB): domain Bacteria; phylum Planctomycetota; class Phycisphaerae; order Sedimentisphaerales; family Anaerobacaceae; genus CAZTKW01. The sequence continues at coordinate 1,254 of CAZIKS010000278.1, read as the reverse complement.
TTTGCTCAATCCTTTAATCAAGCTGACCAAGTAATTATTCTGGATATTTATGGTTCAGCTCGGGAAGAATCAGGCGGAATTCATGCTCAAGATTTGGTTAAAGAAATTAAAAAACATAGAAATAAAACAAACTATATTCCTACCATTAAAGAAGCTGGAGAATATCTAAAAAAACAATCTCAACCTGGTCAGGTAATTTTAACCATGGGAGCTGGTGATGTTTGGAAATTATCCACAGCTCTCTTATTTTAATTTTAACCAAGGTGTTGTATAATAATTAAAGAAAGGAGACAAAAATATGTGGCTATGGATAATAATTGCTTTAGTCATAGTAATTGGCCTGGTCTTTTGGATGATGGCTAGAAAAAAAGAGAAAGGAGTAGATATATCAGCTACTCCGGAAGCTCCGGAAGTCCCGAAGACACCTGAACCTTCGATTCCAGAAACCCCAGAAACTCCAGAAACTCCGGAAACTCCGGAAACTCCAGAAACCCCAGAGCCCCCTTCTTCTTCTGATGAAGAAAAGCCAGAAAAGCCAATGTAATAAAGGTCTAATAAAGGCGCGTCCTTAAAATACATACCCTTGCCCAACGATACTCTTAAGATATCCATTTATTGAATAATCTTAGATGGAAAGGGTATGTATTTTAAGGACGCGCCTTTAAATAAACTTCCAGAGTTTCTTGGGCCATTTTTGACCAACTATATTCTTGAATTTTCCTAAATCCCTGGTCAATTAATTTTTCCTTGATCTTTTTGTCTTTTAAAACTTGCTTGATTTTTTCAACCATATCTCCAATATTGGCTGGGTCAAAATAGATGGCTGCCTGGCCTAAAATTTCCGGCAAACAAGTGGCTTGCGAAGAAACAACTGGCAAACCATAAGCCATGGCTTCCAAGGGCGGCAAACCAAAACCCTCGCCTAGGGAAGGAAAAACATAGAGCGAAGCCTTTTGATATAAGACAGCCAATTCCTTATCAGAAACAAAATCAGTAAAAAAGAGTCCCTCGACAGTTGAAAACTGTTTTTGGAGTCGTTTATAAAAATAATCTAATTCCCCTACTAAAACTAATTGGCAGTCTATTTGTTCATCTTTAATTAATTTCTCAAAAGCCAAAATCAGTCGCTCCAAATTCTTATGAGGATAAGCATTACCCACATAAAGCAGATATGGTTTGGTAATATTGTATTTTTTTGAATTGAAAATTGAAAATTGAAAATTGAAAATTCTTTGGGGTGTTCCTTCATAAACC
>CAZIKS010000277.1:0-3914 GCA_964539795.1 uncultured Pirellulales bacterium | reverse complement strand
TGTGATAAATGCGGTGAACTAATAGGAACGAAAAAACACCTCATCTGGCTTTATGAAAAGCTTGGTCCGCTGGCCTATACCAACCCTTCGCTACTGCTGGCCAAAAGTGGTGAATTAGCGACAAAACCGGAAGAAACTCAGCCAAAACCACAAGGCGACAATGACATCCAGACAAGCGACTTTATGCGGATTCTTTGTCCCAAGTGTAAATGCGAACTGAACATCCGGCTGTAAAAACGTATTTCGTATAGCACCAAGCGGGTCGCAAAATATAAAATGCGAGATACGACATACGAGCAGCTAAATAAATTGCGGGGTTCGGCAACTGTCATTGTCGGAATCGGCAACACACTCAAAGGCGACGACGGGGCTGGTCCACTGGTTTGCCAGCAGCTTGTGGGAAAAACATGTGCCGTGTTAATCGATACAGCCACCGTACCTGAGAATTATATCCAGCCCATCATAAAAAAAGCTCCTCAGCACTTGCTTGTTATCGACGCCATTGACTTTGGAGCCCCAACAGGGAGGATAAAGATATTCAGGCCCGAAGAATTAAATTCAATTGTCATTTCGACGCATACACTTTCTCCTCGGCTTTTCATCGATATGATTGCAGAAGCAATAAAGGTCAATGTATATTTTGTCGGAATTCAGCCGGGACAAACACAATTGGGTCAACCCGTCTGTCCACAGGTAAGTGAAGCCGTACAATGGCTTGTACGCACTCTTGCCGAGATTTTCCCGTGGAAGGACTAAACCAAGTACACGTCTTATATATTTGAGACCGGCAATACTTACCGATTAGCTCCTACCGCAGAATTTAATTGTCTCAGGACATTTTCCAACTTCCGTTTTTCGTTTTCGAGCTCTTCTATTGTTTCAGGAAGCATTTTGCCTGGTTCTTCATCTATTACATAGGGCGTAATAAATACAAGTATTTCAGTATTGGCTTTGACAATTTCATTATGGCGGAACAGATCTCCAAGCAAAGGCAGATCGGATAAAAGGGGAAGTTTTCTTTCGATGATACTGTCTTCCTGAAAAAGCATGCCGCCGAGCATTACCACTTCGCCGTCTCTGACTATCAAAGTGGTTTCGGTATCCATCTCTGTCCTTACCGGCTGCTCAGCTATAATTTCGGACGTGCGTTGCGAAATCATCAGATTAATAGTCATATCCACATTTTTTTCCGGGGTGATACTCGGCCGAACACGCAGGGTCATCCCCACTCTCTGGAACTCAATACTTTCAGTCGCCCTGCCTCCCGTCTCTGAATACGACGTATCCGTATTGAATGCAATTTTTTGTCCCTTGAAGAAATCTGCTTCTTTGTTGTCTTTTGTCCACAGTGTCTGTTGATTGAGAATCTTTGCATCTATTGTCTTGATCAGGAAATCAATCAGAACTGTGACATTTGTTGTCGCACCAAGCACTGTTCCTGTTCCTGCAACACCAAGTGGTGAGTCTTCTTTTGGAACAAGTGTTAATGAACCGTGAGTTGACAGATGGGTAAGCGCTGTCAGCGAGGTGAGAGCATTTTCATCCAAAGTTCCAAAGGCAGAGGGGTTAGTCGCCAGTTGCACACCAAGAGAAGTCAAATTACGATGGTCAACTTCCACAATTATCACCTTTATCCTGACCTGTTTTCCCGGTACGTCGAGTTTGCTAACCACTTCTTTTATATTTTCCATAAACTCCGGCGGCGAAAGTACAAGAATAGCCCTAGTTCGGGGGTCGGGGATAAAGCGTACTTTTCCTATGACGTTACTTATAGGCATCTGATCGGTTCTGAGCCGCTGGGTGTTCCACGGGGGCGTATATGTCTGCTGTTGCTCAGTGCTGTTCTCAGAGCTATCGCCCTGGTTGCCATCTTCCTCATCCATTGAGTACGCGGAAAGGCCGCTTTCACTCAGACGAATTCTGGCTACCGTGCCGGGTTCATTAAACATCGCATTCAGGCGCTCAGCCAGGTCTTCCGGGTCTGCATAGTTTAAAGTTATAATGCCGGGAACTTCGCCCATCTCCTGTTTGTCAAGGTCGTGTATCAAAACTTCAACAACATCGTATGCCTCGGGAATATTGCTTATAACTATTATCTTCTTTGTATCAGGGACAGCTTCGAAGGTCAACTGGCCATAGAGAGGACCAACAATCTTCTTCTTGTCCTGCCCTCCACCAAAATACATATCCCAAAACGAAAGTCTTTCAGTGCTTTCGCTAAAAAGCGTGGTTAACAAGTCAGCCAATTGCACCGGGTCGGAATTTTTCAGCTCAATTATCCTGGGCTTGACTTCGTTGACATCAATCGGAGCATCCCATCTTTTTATCTGCTCTTCGATTTTTCTCATATTTTCCGGCGAAGCTATCACCGTTACTTCCTGCATCATTGGAAACGCTATTACTTTCACCGTATCCGCCGGGCTTTGGCTTTGGCGTCCATATCTGTAATAGTAATAACTGGCACTGCCTCCCGGGACAATTTCGCCGAAGAGGTTATCTATGTTTTCCTTAATCTGCTCGGGGTCGGCGTGTTTCAATTTAAATACCCGGGTTTCGAACTGGCCTGAAGGAACATCAATTTCAGCAATAAGTTTCTTAACCATTTCTCTCAATTCAGCTCTGCCGAAAATCATAATCTGCCTTGACTGTGACAGTGGACGAACAAGAACGCTGGGTTTTAATTCGGTTCCCGGCATACTCTGCAATGCCTGGTCAATCTGAGTAGCGACTTCCTGCACATCGGCATAGGTAACCGAAATCGTTTCGGATTCCGATTCGACAGGCTCTGCTCTGTCGAGTTTCTCTATCCAAATGCCAATCTGTTTAATATCTTCAGCAGAAGCCTTTGCAATAATCCACTTGCGCCTCGGCTCGGGGATAAGCACGATAGGTGTCTGGCTCGAACTGACTACAACCGATGTCGCTGCTCCGGTGGTTTTTGATTGAACTGGCTGAGATGGCGGTGTTGGCCCGGAACCAGGTCTTCGTGGAGAAGATTGCCTACCACCTCGTCCTGTGGTGCGCCCCGGGCTTCTGCCGGTTCTACTGGCGCTGCTCTGCTCGTCTCCTAAAAGCATTCTAAGCAACTGAACAATCTCTGAAGGGTCACCATATTTAAGTTCATAAATCTCCGTAACGGTCTGCTCAGATTCCGGTACGTCAAACTGCGCTATAATTCTGTCGATGCGTATGAGGTTTTCAACCGTATCAATAACCAGTAAAGTGCCTGTATTTTCGTCTGCACTGACATAGCCGTAATCGCCAACCAAAGGCAAAACAATATCTCCCATCTGAGTGGGACTGTAATTTACCAGCTTGAAGAATTTCTGAACCACCTGACTTTTATTTTCAACAGCGGCAATGGGATAATCCGCTGGTATGGTGGGCACCGAGCCAAATTTAGCGCTTGCAATTGGTTTGAGGAAAATTGCGTTGCCGGCGCGTTCTGCAACAAAACCTTTCGACTGCAAAGCGGCGTAAATCATAGACAAAGCCTGACTTCTCGGCATTTTTTCCGATGAATATATGGTTATCTTCTGCTTCATTGCTTCATCGGTCGGAATAACGACCTTTCCCGTCCAATCGGCGAGCTTTTTGACGATATCTTTCATTTCCACATCTTTTAGATTTAAGGCTTCCATCGGGTCGTTGGGCTCGGCGGGTTTATTGGGCTCGGTCGGTTGTTTTGAGACTTCCGAGTCTTTCGGCTCTGTTGGAGTATTCGGTTCATTTGTATCAACGGAGCCCTCGTTAGCATCGGCTTCAGGCTCAGACTCAAACTCGCTTATATCACCAGACCCCCAAAATTCATCATCAGTCTCAATTTCTGTGGTTATTTCGGTTTGTTTTAACTTTTCCAGTAGCTTGGGGCCCTGGTCATAAAGAACAATCCACCAAATAGCAAAAGCTACTAC
>CAZIKS010000276.1:0-3917 GCA_964539795.1 uncultured Pirellulales bacterium | reverse complement strand
AGTATGAATTTCCCGGAGACGATATTCCAATTATTTCAGGTTCAGCTTTGGCGGCTATGGACAGTGCAGGTAAAGATGATGAGGCATGCAAGTGCGTTGACGAGCTAATGGCAGCGGTGGATGATTATATACCAGTGCCCGAGCGTGAGGTTGATAAGCCGTTTCTTATGCCAGTTGAGGACGTTTTCAGTATTAAAGGGCGTGGTACGGTAGGAACAGGCAGAGTTGAGCGTGGCAAAATTCACGTTGGTGACGAAGTTGAGGTAGTTGGACTTGTGAAAGAGACTCGAAAGACAGTGTGTACGGGTGTAGAGATGTTTAACAAGACTCTGAATGAAGGTCAGGCCGGCGATAATATCGGTCTTTTGCTTCGAGGCGTGGAAAAGAAAGACCTTGAACGAGGTCAGGTTGTGGCTGCTCCCGGGAGCATAACTCCTCATACGAGGTTCGAGTCTGAAGTCTATGTTCTGACGAAAGAAGAGGGTGGTCGTCATACACCGTTTTTCCCGAATTACAAACCACAGTTTTACTTCAGAACAACCGACGTTACCGGTGCAGTTCTTGCATTAATGAGCCGTGACGGCAAAAAGGCAGAGATGTGCATGCCCGGCGATAACATAGCTATGGAGGTGGAAATCATCTCTCCGATTGCGATGGAGGATGGTCTTCGCTTTGCTATTCGTGAGGGTGGTCGAACAGTAGGCGCCGGAGTCGTAACGAAGGTCATTGCATAGTTGTCTTTTTAAGAAAGATTTAACTTTGCACGTAAAGCGATAATATTCGCATTGGACAGGTTAGACTTCTGAAGGGTAAAGAAGTATTTCTCAAATAATCGTATTTTCTTGTCAGATACAGGAATTATGGCCAAAAAGAAGAGTAAAAGAGAATATGTGTGGCTTGAGTGTAAAGAGTGCGGACAGAGGAACTACAGGACAAACGTGAGCGTTGCAGAAGGCAGTCCGAAAATAGAATTGAAGAAGTTTTGTGGAACAGAACGTAAGCATACGGTTCATAAGATACGTCGTAAGTAGCCATAGGGCAGAATAGGGAAGGAGACAGGCGTCATAATTTTAAGAAAAAGCGAGTGTTTGAACAATACAGTTAGGCCAGTAGCTCAATTGGCAGAGCGTCGGTCTCCAAAACCGAAGGTTGGGGGTTCAATTCCTCCCTGGCCTGGTTTGAATCGCAGTGCGTGAAGTTAATATCGAGTTTTTTTTGCGTATTTTATAAGAAGACAGCAATAGGGCTGTATAATACGCGACATTGAAAGATTGATACAGGATTATTATGGCTTTTAGTATTTATAAGCGTGGTCAGGGGAAATACACACGTTTGTACAGTGCGTTTGGGCTTGCCATAATAGCAGGTTTAGGTTGTTTGCGTCTATACGAGAAGCTTCAGGCGGCTGACTTTGGTCTTGGACAAAAGGGCGCTTTGTGGGTAGCGACAATGGTGCCGACGGGTTTATTTATTGTGCTTTCTCTTTTTATATTCTGGCTGGTAAATAAACCGTCGATAGCGGATTTTATGGTGGTTGCCGAAGGAGAAATGAAAAAGGTCAGCTGGTCGAGCAGAAAGGAGATAGCTGTTTCGACGTTTATCGTTATTGTGACGGTGATTATTGTAGCGTTGCTTCTCGGATTTTTTGATTTTACTTTCGAGTTGATATTCGGGTGGCTTTTGCGCTGACTTTTTGATGAAAATGGCCGGAATAATCGGTGTCCGAGAGATATAAAGCCCACATATTTTGGTTATGATAAGTCGAGGTAAAAATAAACAGATACGCAGTTATGTTGTCTGAGTTGGGGAATTTGGTCTGTTTTATAATATAGGCTTTGATATGCAGTGGTATGTTTTACGAGTTCAGTCAAATAAAGAGATGCAGGTTAAAGAGGCTCTGGCTCAGAAGGTGCAGATGAGGGTCTGAATGACATTATCGGGAGGATAGAGGTTCCCGTGGAGCGTGTTAAGCGGATTCGCGGGAATAAGCAGACGGTGCATATGCGCAAGCTGTATCCCGGTTATGTTTTTATGGAGATGGAAACGACGGAAGACGGGCGGGCTCCGGAAAAGGCATGGTTTATGATTAAAGAGACCTCCGGCGTTGGTGATTTCATAGGTACCGAAGGGATTCCCAGCCCGATGCGTGATACGGAATCAGCCAAGATGCTTTTGGAGGCGGAGAGGCCTGAAGAAGCACCGAGCATCAAAGTCGAGTTTCAACCAGGCGACCAGATTAAGATTCGAGAAGGAGCCTTTGAGAACTTCGAAGGAGCGGTGGATTCGATTGACCCCGAACGAGGGATTGTGAAGGTGATTGTTACAATATTCGGTCGAAGCACCCCGCTTGATATAGAATATTGGCAAATTGAGAAATTGTAAATTTCCGTGTTTTTTATTTTATGGTTTGTGTTCATTATTCTATGAGCTAAAAGTATTAAAATGAAGGTGTATAATGGCCAAAGAAGTAGCAGTAAAGATTAAATTGCAGGCATCGGGGGGGCAGGCGACACCAGCACCTCCGATAGGTCCGGCGTTGGGTCAGAACGGCGTTAATATCGGTCAGTTTGTTTCGCAGTTCAACGAGCGTACCAAAGAGCTTAACGGCACGACTGTGCCTGTTGTAATAACCGTCTATAAAGACAAAAGTTTTACGTTCGAGGTCAAAAGTCCTCCTGCGGCGGTTCTTTTGAAGCAGGCGGCGGAGATAGCCAAAGGAAGCGGAGTTCCGAACAAGGAAAAAGTGGGAACGGTTACATGTGAACAGGTGCGTAAAATAGCAGAGACAAAGTTCAAAGATTTGAACGCATACGATATGGAGCAGGCAGATAAGATTATAGCCGGAACGGCCCAGAGTATGGGTATAGATATAATCGAATAGCGATTATTTAGGAAACTTCGGGTTGAGAGGTATTACGAGAAGTGAATAATTATGAGATTTAGAAGCAAAAGATACAAAAAGGATTCCGAGCGATTAAGCGAAGAGCCAATTAGCATTGCTGAAGCGGTTGAGAAGATTAAATCGTTCAATTCGACCAAATTCGACCAGAGCATAGAATGTGTATTGCATTTGGGCATCGACCCGAAGCAAGCCGACCAGTTGGTTCGGGGCTCCATATCTTTGCCTCACGGGATAGGCAAGCAGAAAAAGGTTGTCGCATTCTGCGAGGACTCGGATATCAAGGCGGCCCAGAGTGCCGGGGCGATTGAGGCCGGCTGTGAGGAATTGATACAAAAGATATCAGGGGGCTGGATGGATTTTGACGTGGCAGTGGCGTCACCTAAAGTAATGGGTAAGGTTGGCAAACTCGGTCGTGTTTTAGGGCCTCAGGGGAAAATGCCATCTCCGAAAAACGGCACGATAACCACAGATGTTGCGACGGCAGTATCTGAGTTTGCTGCCGGCAAAGTGGAGTTTAGAAATGATGCCGGCGGCAATATTCACGTAGTAGTCGGTAAACAAAGCTTCGAGAAAGACAAACTCATCGGCAATATCGAGGCATTTGTCTCGCATATAAAAAAGATTAGACCTACATCGACAAAAGGGACGTATATCAAGAAAATGTGCCTTTCTGCAACTATGAGCCCAAGCGTGACAATAAATGTTTAAAGAGAGACGGCAACCGGTAAAAGAACAAGACGAGCAATTAAGGCAGTGAAATAACATGAGTAAATATGTGAAAGAATTACTACAGGCGGAATTTGAAAAGAAGATAGTCGACGAAGACATCAGAGATTTTCTGGTTGTCAGTATCAAAGGTGTGGACGGCGTAGAGGGAAACGAGATGCGAGGAGAGCTGAAGAAGAAGGGTGTCAAGTTGTTTGTGGTTAAAAACTCGCTGTTCCGGCAGGCTCTTCGGAATTGCCAAATGGGACCTGCGGCGGGCTTGTTCAGCGGCACCTGTACAGTTGTTTAC
>CAZIKS010000275.1:0-3935 GCA_964539795.1 uncultured Pirellulales bacterium | reverse complement strand
CCACAGAGATAATCCGAAAAAAATAAAATTTTTCTTACCCCTTTAATCACAAGCTCTTAAGCAAATTCCAACACAGCCTATTGTACAAATTTTCGTATCAAATGCGCAAGTCCATCTAATTATAGGGAGGCCTCTTTTTTAAAACTCCCCATTAATTGGAGATTCTTTCTATGAGCACCAAATCCAAAATGATAATTAATAAAAATCCGCGAAATCTGCGAAATCTGTGGCTGCGGTTAATGTTTGAAATGAATTAACCTTTTTATGCAAAACAAACCCAATTTTCTAAAGTACTCAATGAACATAAAACCTGTTATGACAAACTATTATGAACAAAAAACGCCTTTTAGCCAGTCTGAAAACAAAGCCAATTCAAAGCCAAACAAACCCAATCTCCGAAAAGCCAAAATGAACGTAAGTCCAGTTATAACAATGTATTATGAACAAAAAACGCACCTTCGCCCGCTGGCAAAACAAATCCAATTTCAAACCAAATCAAACCCAATCAAACCCAATTTCAAAGGCAAAAAAGAATATGAAAATATCAGCTTAGCTAAAGGAAAAAAATTTTGAATTTTGATTTACTTCCCGGCTGTGAATGTTCCTCGACAGGTTCATAATATCAGGTGAATCTTGTTAACTCCTGCTGCGTAGCGAACTACTTCGCAGAGTGGTATCCTGTCAAAAAAAAACTCCGCCAAAGGCGGCTGATTTTCGTGCTTGACAGTTATGTAACTGTTGATATAGTAGCCGGTACGTCTTGTCGGTTTTGGAAAAATAAATTCGAAAGGGCAATTGAAATGAGAAAATACGTCCAAACAACGCTTGTCTTAACAATTGGTATTGTTTTTGTTATTATGTTGCTCGCAGGATGCCAACAGCAGGGTCTTTCCGATACAAAAAAGAGCAGGCTCGTAGCCAATGAAAACAGACAGCTAAAAGAACAATTAGCCCGGAGTGACAGGGAAATCAAAAAGCAAAAAGAAATACTTGAAAATTGCCTTGAAGAAAAAAAGAATCTGAAAGCTATGTTACACGGACAGATTAAAAATTTAATGGAGGGGGCTTTGGAGAAGGTAAGTAGAGAAAGTGCTGAACTTCGCAAAGAAAACGAGGGGCTTAGGGCACAAATTGAAGAACTGAAAAAACACCTTGAAGAAAAATAAAAACCTGAACACTAAAAACTTGTAAGTACTTTCAACCGCTAAGGTTACATGCTTTTTGAACAGCCTTTACACAATCAGGTGTTTTCTCCTGTGGGTATCGTTTTTGCATCGCTGCTGCAACAAGTCCTGCGAACATAGGTTGAGGATTTAACGGCCGGGAAGTCAGGCAGGGATGAGCTTGTGTACCCATAAAGAAAAGATGGGACGGTATTTCCAGAATCTGCATAATCGGATGTTTAGGAGCTTTGCCGGAAAAAACCAGACCGGCTCTCTCTAATTGCTCAATATAATCTGGGTCAACCTCATAGCGGTGCCGGAATCGCATTCTGACCGAATCCTTTTTACCGAAAAGATTCCACGCTAATGTTTGCGATTTTAATTCTATGTCTCTACCGCCAAGACGCATATTCCCGCCCAGACCTTCTATCTTTTTCTGCTCGGGCAAAATACCGATTACCGGCTCCGGACAATCATGCTCAATTTCAGTGCTGTTGGCTTTAGTTAGACCGCAAACATTGCGGGCAAATTCTATCACAGCCATTTGAAAGCCAAAGCACAAACCTAAGTAAGGTAAATTGTTTTCTCTGGAATATTTTATGGAAGAAATTTTACCCTCAGCGCCCCGCGTGCCGAACCCCCCGGGAACAATAATCCCGTCAACGTCGGCTAAATGTTCAGCCGCATTGCTATCGGTGATGACGGTGGTTTCAATCCATTTTGTCTTGACATTACAATCAAGAGCAATGCCGGCATGTTCAAGCGCATTGATTATCGAAGCATAGCTGTCACGGACAGAGGTGTATTTGCCTGTAATGCCGATAGTAATTTCATGATCGGCGGTTCCAATCTTGTCGGTAAAATCGCACCACTGACCCCAGGTTTTTCGGTCGCTTCGCAGATTGATTCTGTCATCGATTTTGAGCAGTTTGGCAACTTCGAAATCCAGACCCCGTTCTCTGAGCGTAGCCGGTATCATATAGATGCTGGCTGAATCCGGCAGGCTTATGACTCGCTCGAAGGGGACATTGCTGTAGACGCTTATTTTTTGCCGAACAGTTTCAGTAACTGCTCTGGCCGCTCTGCAGGCGATGATATCAGGTTGGATACCAAGTTGCATAAGCTGCTTTATTCCCAATTGGGCGGCCTTTGATTTCTGCTCACCGAGTGTTTTGGGCTCTAATATATATGTCAGTGCCACGAAGCAACAGCTGTTTGGCCCCTCTTCATAGGCCAGTTCGCGCATCGCTTCTATGAAATATGCGTTTTCCAAATCGCCGACTGTGCCGCCAATCTCAACAAAAACCATATCAGCATCGGTTTCCATCGCCAGTTGACGAAGCTTCAGTTTGACCTCGCCGGTTACGTGCGGAATCATCTGGACGTCTCTGCCGAGATAATCGCCGTGACGCTCCTTGTGAAGAACCGAGCTGAATATCTGACCGCTCGTGGCAAAGTTAGCCCTGCTCAAATCCTGGTTGAGCATCCTCTCGTAGGTGCCTAAATCCATATCGCACTCCATACCGTCATCAAGAACAAATACCTCACCGTGACGAAATGGATTTAGTGTGCCCGAGTCTATGTTCAAATAACCCTCAAGCTTAATGGGAGCGACTTTGAGTCCCTTGTCCTGCATTAACTTTGCCAGGCAAGATGAAAATATACCCTTGCCCAGCCCGCTTATAACGGTGCCTAAAATGAAACAGTAGCGGGTCTTTCCCTTCTTATAACCGGTTGGTATGGGCGAGAAAAATTCACTGTCCGTTGAGACATCACCGACTGAAGCCAATAGGTCTTTATTTTTCGACATAAAGTTAACCTCGTATTTTATGTATCATTTCATCCTTTACACTTTTTCGAGTATCGAGTAACAAATTCCGCATACTGTTGGGGTGTGTCTATGCCGTCACATGTATGCTGGACTTTCCCGACTAAGATTGGGTAGCCATACTCAATCGCCCGCAATTGTTCAAGCTTTTCGATTTTTTCCAGATTGCTCTGCGGCATCGACGTAATCCTGAGCAGAAAATCCTTTCTGTAAGCGTAAATACCTAAATGTCGTAAATAATCTTCCACTTGCCCAACTCCCTCGGCCTTTCTGTCATAAGGAATGATCGAACGTGAGAAGTAAAGAGCGTGGTTGTTACTGTCAACGGTAACTTTTACAATATTTGGATTACTCACCTGCTCGATGTTTTGAAAAACCGCAGCGAGGGTGGCCATTTGGCAGTCAGGATTGTCCAGCAGCAGCTTTGCAAGATAATCGATGTTTTCAGGCTCAATTTCGGGCTCATCGGCCTGCAGGTTCACAAAGATATCGACGTCAAGGTCGGCGACAGCCTCGGCGATGCGGTCGGTGCCGCTCTTGTGGTCGGACGATGTTAAAACGCATTCAGCACCGAAAGATTCGACTGCAGCGGCGATTCTTTCGTCATCGGCTGCTATTATTACCTTATTGGGCAACTTAGCCAGGCAGGCTTGCTCATAAGTGTGCTGGATTAGAAATTTGCCGGTGTCTTTGGCGAGGACCTTACCGGCAAATCTAGTCGAACCATAACGAGCGGGTATACAGGCTAAAATTTTCACTCTTCTCTAAACCTTCGCATCAGCGTTATTTCTCCTGCGTAAGCAAAATATTCAGTGGACTCCGACGTCGAGATGTTTGGTCGATATCGGTAAAATCCAACTGGAAACGCATAGTATGAATAAACACCGAACTTGTCAAGGCCTTTGAAAAAATTTATTCTTCCTTCGTAATACTACGTCCGTGAG
>CAZIKS010000274.1:0-4051 GCA_964539795.1 uncultured Pirellulales bacterium | reverse complement strand
TTTTAGGACAGGGGTCGGGGAAGTAGATGTGGAAACAATCCACAGAATCATCGGGGACGGAATCAGTTATAAAAGCGGCGGCATCGGTTCGTATTATGCGCACGTTGGTCAGTGTCCATCGGCCGATACGGTCAACAGCGAAGCGATAGTATTTTCTTGCCCATTCGATACCGAGGAAATTGACCTTCGGCTGGGACTTAGCCTGGTTTACAAGGAAAGTTCCTTTGCCGGTACCGACCTCGATATGGACCGGGGCTTTTCGTCCGAAAATCTGCGCAAAATCTATTTTGCCATCCAAATTTTCGGGCTTTAGCGAGATATCAGGATATTCCTTTAATATTCGTCTCATGAGTTAAATCGAGTCCTAAAACCCTTAATTAACGAGATTTCAAAGTGATATTATACAACAAAGAGGCTGGGGGGCGAAGGCAAAACAGTTTTCGGACTTTATTGCGGTTAAAGCAGGCTTGGTTACCGTTCGATAAAACGATGCGAACCTATTTTTTGCCTATGCGTATCGATTAATAGACGCGGAGAGAGGCGAAAAGGAGTAAAAAGATGATTCGGCAATTAATTAGAACTCGCCGAAGGCAGATTCTGATAGATATCAGTACGCAAAAAGACCTGTTTCTTGCCGATGGAAATGCGTGTATAGGCAACCACCGGAGGGTTTTAGCTCATATTCGGAGGGTAATAGCGTGGGCGAGACACGGAAATATACCTATAATCTCGACGTGCGAGGTTTACGTAAACAATAACGGCGTTGATGCCCTGAACTATTGTATTGACGGAACAGATGGTCAGAGAAAGATACATTACACTCTGCTGAAGAATCGAGTAAGTTTCGCTGCAGACGGCAATACAGATTTGCCGCGAGATATACTTCGCCGGTACCGTCAGGTCATTCTGCACAAGCGGTGCACCGACCCATTCAATGAGCCCCGGATTGACAGACTTCTTAGCGAAATCTGGGCGAGTGAGTTTATTTTGATTGGGGCCAGCGCCGAAGGTGCAGTGAAGGCTACTGCTTTGGGCCTTCTTCACCGAGGGAAAAACGTCACAGTTGTAGTCGATGCGGTAGGCTCTCACGACAAAAAGGCGGCGAAGATGGCGTTTCGGAAGATGAAGGCCAAAGGGGCCAAACTAATCGAAGCCAAAAAACTTGCCGGAACTACACATCTAAGGCACGTGGGGATATGCGACTGCGAAAGCTGCCAGGGACGAGTGGAGAAAGAGTCGCTGCAAATCGATTCGGATAACTAAAAATTCGGTTTTGCCGGCTGCGGTTCGTGAATCACCTTTTATATCGCCTGGGTAAGTTTTGACCCAAGCCACACCAGAGACAAAACAATACGTTTTTCTATTATCCATCCGGCCCGGAGTTTAAGGATTGACAGAGTTGGTTTGGCGTAATATATTAAGCATTTACATTTTAAGTATTGGATTATAGGTGTTCAGGGGAACATTGAAATATTCATTTTTTAGCATTTAATTAAGGGCGAAGATATGGACAGTCAAACAAGAAGAGAGTTTTTGAAAAGAATTGGTTTTGCGGCGGCATCGGTACCGGCACTATCAATATTACCGGGCTGTAAGAAGGATACGGAGGAAGCAGTAGAAACGGAAACTGAGCAAGTAGCGAGATTTGCAGGAAAACAGCCGAACATCATTTTCATAATGGCCGACGACCTTGGCTACGCACATCTTGGCTGCTATGGGCAGAAGATAATAAAAACACCGCACATTGACAATATTTCAGCGGAGGGGATGAAGTTTACGCAGGTCTATTCCGGTTGCACGGTCTGCGCGCCTTGCCGGAGTGTTCTGATGACCGGTTTGCATATGGGGCACACTTCTGTGCGCGAAAACAGCGGGGGAGTGCCTTTACTTGCTGAAGATGTTACTATTGCCGAGGTGCTCAAAAATGCCGGCTATGCCACGGGCGGCTACGGTAAATGGGGCATCGGTGACGCCGGCACCGACGGTATGGCTACAAAACAGGGCTTTGACGAGTTTTTCGGCTATTACCACCAGGTTCACGCCCATTACTATTATCCGGAATATCTGTGGCACAATGATGAGAAAGTTGTACTGGAGGGCAATGAAAACGACGGCCGCAAACAGTATGCTCATGACCTGATAATGGAACGTGCGATGGCGTTTATCCGCAGCAACAAAGACCAACCGTTTTTCTGCTATATGCCGATAACTATTCCGCATACGGAGTTACTTGTGCCGGAGGAGTCGATGCGTAAATACGCCGGTCGGTTTGACGAGCCTAATCCGTGGGTTGACAAGCGTCGTCATTACGCCGACCAGCCTCAGCCCCGGGCAGCCTTTGCGGCTATGGTTACTCGTTTAGACGATGGTGTTGGAGAGGTTATGGCGCTGCTGAAGGAGTTGAAGATAGACGATAATACCATAGTCTTTTTCACTTCCGACAACGGCGGTCAGGGCAGTGGGGGCCCGGACGCGAAGTTCTTTGAGGCCAACAAACCTTTGCGTGGTTACAAAGGTCATATGTATGAAGGCGGCATTCGAGTTCCAATGATAGTTCGTTGGCCGGAAAAGATAGAAAGTGGAAGTATAAACGAGCATATCAGTTATTTCCCTGATATTATGCCTACGCTGGCCGAGCTGGCCGGTGCTGCAGTTCCCGCCAAGACCGATGGTATATCCATCGTACCTACATTGTTGGGTGAGGATGCTGTTGGTCGAAAGCAACAAAATCATAAATTTCTTTACTGGGAGCTTGGTGAGGGCGATTTCAGCCAGGCTGTGCGTATGGGCAGGTGGAAAGCGGTGCGTCCCAAAGGCGGCGCTGCGCTTGAGCTGTATGACCTGGAGACAGACATCGGTGAGACCAAGAACCTTGCCGGTGAGCGCAGCGATATTATGGCAGAAATAGAGACTTATCTTAAGACCGCCCGGACGCCGATGCGTGCCCAGGGAGAACCTGCCGGCGTCGAATGGGACTGGCGAAATCCAATGTATTGAGAAACGTACCAAATATGATATGGTTTAATTTTCCTTACAGGAGGTCATTATGAAAGTTCGTCGCATTGTTTTAGTTTTCCTTTTTGTTGTTTCATCACCGATATTGACAGCCGAGGAGACGGGTTATTTTCAACAAGGCAGGCTTATGGAGAGTTTGGTTTTTGACAGCAAAATTCTTGACTGGGATGTTAAATACAGCATTTATCTGCCGCCTGATTATGACAGCTCGACACGTCGCTACCCGGTTGTTTATCTTCTTCACGGGGCTACCGACGATGAGACCGGGTGGATTCAGTTCGGAGAGGTTCACTTAGCGGCCGACAGGGCAATTGCCGCACGAGAGATTCCGCCTATGATAATAGTGATGCCGGACGCAAAGATGACATGGTACATCAATGACTACCAGGGAACAGACCGATACGAGGATATGCTCATTACCGAATTCATTCCCTATATCGACAAGACTTGCAGGACCCGGACGAAAAAGGAATATCGTGGTATTTCGGGGCTTTCAATGGGGGGCTATGGGGCTTTGATAACGGCTATGCGTCACCCTGATTTATTCACGGCCTGTGCAGCTTTTAGTTCGGGCACATGGACGGATGAAGAAATAATAACAATGGAAGAAAAGCGTTATGGACGATATTATTCGAAGTTGTACGGCCAAAACCTCACAGGTGAGGCGCGTCTGACCGAGCATTATAAGAAACATAGTCCCCTGCATCAGGGCAAAAGCCTTCCAGAAGAGACATTAAAAAGCGTTCGGTGGTACCTGGATTGCGGAGATGATGATTTTCTTTACCGGGGCAATTCAGCTTTACATGTGCTGCTTCGTGAGCGCAATATTCCGCATGAATATCGCGTTCGTGACGGCGGGCACAGTTGGATTTACTGGCGAACGGGAATCACGGCGGGCCTGAAATTCATCGGAGAAGACTTTAATCGATAACAAAGCACCCGGGTGCATCTGTAGTTTGTAGGTAAAAATAGCCCTCCGACATATAAAGTAATGGAAAAAAATGTTACTTTGCTATTGGAGGGCAAAAAATGAATG
>CAZIKS010000273.1:0-4149 GCA_964539795.1 uncultured Pirellulales bacterium | reverse complement strand
CCAGCTAAGGTCGGCACTGACACTAACATCTGTAGCGCTGTTTGAGGGGCTTGGACTGCTTGCCTGAGCCGGTGCCGCGACGATAGTCGTAAAGCTCCAGATGGAACCAGCGGTTGTACCGGCGGCATTGACCTCGTCAATACGCCAATAGTAGGTGGTGTCATTTGCCATTGTTCCTGTGTCGAAAGTCGTGGCCGTCTGGTTGCCCTGAAAAGCGCCGGGGCTTGAAGTGCCGAAGTACACATCGTGACTTGTGGCGCCGGAACCAGCCGACCAGCTAAGGTCAGCGTTAATACTTACATCAGTAGCACCGTTGCCCGGACCTGGATTAGAAGCCTGCCCCGGGGCTGCAACTATTGTGGTGAAGTTCCAGACATTACCGGTCGTGGTCCCACCTAAGCCAACCTCATCGATACGCCAGTAATAAGTCGTATCGTTGGCCATTGTTCCGGTGTCGAATGTAGCAGCAGCCTGGTTGCCCTGGAAAGAGCCGGGGCTTGAAGTGCCGAAGTACACATCGTGCGAGGTGGTATCGGAGCCTGCCGTCCAGCTCAAATCAGTATTGACAGCTACATTTGCAGCGCTGTTGGCGGGACTGGGATTGCTTGCCTGTCCCGGCGGTGGAACCGCAGCAGCTTCGGTTGTAAAGCTCCAGACCGAACCTGTTGTTGTACCGCCGGCATTGACCTCATCGATACGCCAGTAATAGGTCGTATCGTTTGCCATAGTACCGGGGTCAAAGGTTGTAGCGGTCTGATTGCCCTGATATGAACCGGGGCTGGAAGTTCCGAAATATACGTCGTGGCTCGTCGCACCGGAACCGGCCGACCAGCTAAGGTTGGCATTAATATCTACATCGGCAGCAGTATTGGCCGGACTTGGACTGGATGACTGGCCGGGTGCTGCAACGATAGTCGTGAAGTTCCATACAGTACCAGTGGTTGTGCCTCCGGCATTGGTCTCATCGATACGCCAGTAATAGGTCGTATCGTTTGCCATTGTGCCGGGGTCGAATGTTGTAGCGGTCTGGTTGCCCTGGAAAGTGCCGGGACTGCTCGTGCCGAAGTACACATCGTGCGAAGCCGCACCGGAACCGGCTGTCCAGCTAAGGTCGGCGTTAACAACTACATCTGTCGCGCCGTTGCCCGGACTCGGACTGCTAGCCGAACCTGGCGCTGTGACGATGGTTGTAAAGCTCCAGACGGTACCGGTTGTCGTACCGGCGGCATTGACCTCATCAATACGCCAGTAGTAAGTGGTATCGTTGGCCATTGTTCCGGTATCGAAAGTAGTAGCGGCCTGATTGCCCTGGAACGTGCCGGGGCTGGAAGTGCCGAAGTAAACATCGTGGCTTGTTGCGCCGGAGCCAGCGGTCCAGCTTAAATCTTCGGTTATACTTACATTTGCAGCACTGTCAGCAGGGCTGGGACTGCTTGCTTGGCCGGGCGCTGCAACGATGGTTGTGAAACTCCAGACATTTCCGGTTGTAGTGCCTTCTGTATTGACCTCATCTATTCGCCAGTAGTATGTCGTATCGTTTGCCATTGTGCCGGGGTCGAAGGTAGTAGCTGCCTGGTTGCCCTGGAAGGTTCCGGGGCTGGCAGTACCGAAATACACGTCGCTCGATGTTGAACCGCCGCCTGCGGTCCAGCTCAAATCAGCCGTAACGCTTACATCTGCGGCGCTGTCATCCGGGCTGGGATTGCTCGCCTGTCCCGGAGGTGCGGCGCCGGTGGAATATGTAACGATTAGCTTCGGACGGATAGATGTATCACTGTCATCGGTTGAGGCGAATGTTCGGTAACTATCCACACTTGCTACAGGGTCGGAATTCACCAGCATTCCATAGTTGCTCGCAGGTGTTGAGACCCAGTCGGCAACCATATTGGTCACGCTCCAGGTCTTGTATTCATTGTTGGTGCTGTTGACTGCGGGTGTATCTTCAGCGGCAGCGGTGTCAGCCTGGCCGCCGTCGGCGCCTCCGGTCCAGCTGTTGGTGCCGTCGTAAGTATTCCAGGTTAAAGCGCTAACGACCGGATTGACATTGATGATTTTATGTACGCCGATGTCATAAGAGGTGTCACCGCCGGTTACAATCTGATACAGATACAGGGTTGCTTCTGTAACCGTGGCATCAGTTGGTATGGCCGAGAGGTCCCACTTGATGATGGTTGTGTTGGCGACAGTGTCCGCAGGCCAGGTATAGGTATTCAATGTAACAATTGTTGAAAAGTTAACAGCGGCTTGGCCCACATTCGTATATGTGTCTTCTATGGTACCGGGATAGTTGGTATCGACAGCATCACCAAATTCGACTGTCACCGGTGCACCGGCCACAATAGTCGTGAAGTTCCAGACATTTCCGGTAGTCGTGCCGTTGGTGTTGACCTCATCTATTCGCCAGTAGTAGGTCGTGTCATAATCCATTGTGCCTGTTTCAAAGGTCGTAGCAGTTTGATTACCCTGGAAGGCGCCGGGGCTGGTTGTGCCGAAGTACACATCGCTTGAGGTCGAACCAGTTCCGGCGGTCCAGCTTAAGTCAGTCTCAACGCTTACATCTGTGGCACTGTCGGCCGGGTCAGGATTGGTCGCCTGAGACGGCGGGGACGGGTCGGCTTCGGTTGTGAAACTCCATACGTTACCGGTGGTTGTACCGACAGCGTTGATTTCATCGATACGCCAGTAGTAGGTTATATCGTAACTGAGCGTACCGGGGTCGAAAGTAGTATCGGTCTGGTTGCCCTGGAAATCTCCCGGACTTGAAGTACCGAAATACACGTCCCTCGAAGTAGCGCTGGAACCTGCCGTCCAGCTCAAAATCGCAGTATTGCTCACATCCGTAGCGCTATCAGCAGGGCTTGGATTAGATGCCTGACCGGGGGCTGCGATTATTGTTGTGAAACTCCAGACGTTACCGGTTGTTGTACCTTCAGCATTGACCTCGTCAATGCGCCAGTAATAAGTCGTATCATTGGCCATTGTTCCGGTGTCGAACGTTGCAGCGGTCTGGTTGCCCTGAAATGTGCCGGGACTGGACGTGCCGAAGTACACATCGTGAGAAGTAGTATCGGAACCTGCCGTCCAACTCAAATCAGCCGTAATACTTACATCGGTTGCGCTGTCAGCCGGGCCTGGATTGCTTGCCTGCCCCGGAGGATTTCCGCCACCGCCACGCGGACTCTCGGCAGGACCACTACCTGTCGGAGTATAGCCCGCATTAGTAGTTAAAACTATCTTATCAAAAACAAAACCGTCCTCACGCATCCACGCATTAACAGTATGAACACCTGTAGATGCTACATCAAATGTCGCATCGGGACCATCCATAGTTGCCTTAGACCAGGTATATGAGGTTGAGAAAGTACTGATCCTGTCGCATGTACTTATCTCTGCCCCGTCAAGACCGGCATGGATCGAGTCGTCGGAGCCGCTGGCACCATAACCGCGTATCCATACATAGTGTGTTCCTGTCTTGACAAAATTAACCTGAAAGTCCAGGCGAGGACTGTTAGACGCATATCCGGTATTCTGATTAGTTCCGTTGTTGGGTGTTGTGTTCATAGCAGCAGTGCCGGTGTACCCTGACGGAGTTGTAACCGAGATCCAGTCGTGACTACCCTGTTGTGTATAGACATCATAGTTTTCAGCTTCCATGGACACGATACCATCGGCGCCGCTGTCCTGCAGGAATGCATCAGGACCACCGGCTATTTCAGTTGTAAAACTCCAGGCTATGCCTGTGGTTGTGCCGGCAGCATTGACTTCGTCTATACGCCAGTAGTAAGTCGTATCGTTGGCCATTGTACCGGTATCATAAGTTGTTGCGGTCTGGTTGCCCTGGAAGGTACCGGGGCTGCTCGTGCCGAAGTACACATCGCTTGAAGTGGCACCAGAGCCGCCAGTCCAGCTAAGGTCGGCGGTTATGCTGACATCAGCAGCGCTGTCGGCCGGATTCGGATTGCTCGCCTGTCCCGGAGGTGTAGGTGCAGCTTCGGTAGTAAAGTTCCAGACATTGCCGGCGGTCGTCCCCTGAGCGTTGATTTCGTCGATACGCCAGTAGTATGTAGTATTGTTGGCCATTGTTCCGGGTTCATAAGTTGTTGACGTTTGATTGCCCTGGAACTCTCCTGCGTCCTGTGTTGAATCGGT
>CAZIKS010000272.1:0-4162 GCA_964539795.1 uncultured Pirellulales bacterium | reverse complement strand
TATGACTTTAATTAAAAATGTTTGTTAATTCTTTTATTTTAGATAATTTAAAGAGTAAAAAAGAGTTCAGTAATCATTATAATCAATTAGTCTGATAAATATTGTAAGAAGCTTTTAAATAATTATATATTATAATTAAGTATATGTTTTATGGTTAATTGTTTATTTATGCAATATTTTATTCATACTGAAAACTGGTTGCTTAATGCTGACAGCTAAGCGTTGTGGGTTTAATAAAAGTTTTCACGATGATTCAATAGCCTATATATTTACTACATAATTTAAAATTTCTTTGAGGTCTCATGAATAATTTTAATCCCAATGATATAACTATCATATTGCTTGAAATAGGTATTTTGCTCGGGTTTTCCCGGTTTCTGGGAGAAATAGCAAGAAGATACCGTCAGCCGATGGTAGTGGGTGAAATTTTGGCGGGGATAATACTGGGGCCGACTGTTCTCGGGGCTCTCTTCCCGGATCTTGAAATATTACTTTTCCCCATGCGCGGTAATACCCTCATAACAATGGAAGGGCTGACCATGATTGCCAAGATACTGCTACTTCTTGTTGCCGGGATAGAGATAAATCTGTCTTCGGTCTGGAAACAGCGGAAAACAGCGTTTATAGTGAGCGCTCTGGGAATCATGATACCTTTCGGGCTCGGATTTACTGCGTCTCAGTTGTTCTCACCATTTTTCGGGCTTGAATATGGCACTGACAGATTTACATTTTCACTGTTTTTAGGAACCGCACTCTCAATTTCAGCTCTACCGGTCATCGCTAAAACGCTCATGGATATGAATCTTCATAAAAGCGATATGGGGATGCTTGTCATGTCATCAGCGGCGTTGAACGATCTTGTCGGATGGATTATATTCAGCGTGGTGTTCAGTCTTATGGCAGGAAGTCTCCACACGGGTTGGAGTCTCTATCAGACAATTCTGCTTACGACGCTTTTTACCATATTAATGCTTACAGTAGTACGCTGGGCATTTCACCGTATACTGCCATGGCTCGAACGAATAACAGTCTGGCCGGGAGGAATACTCGGGTTTGTTTTAGCACTTACAATGATCGGAGCTGCGGCAACTGAGTGGATAGGAGTCCACGCTGTCTTCGGTGCCTTCCTTGTCGGTATTGCCGCCGGAGACTCCAGACACCTCACCGAACGGACAAAGGATGTAATATCTCAGTTCTCAACAAATATTTTCGCTCCGTTATTCTTTGCATTTATCGGTTTGCGGATAAATTTTGCCGCGAATTTCAATTTTCCGCTTACAATTGCAGTCTTTGTCCTTGCCTGTGCAGGAAAGCTCATCGGATGCTCGCTTGGTGCGCTATGGAGCGGCAGTTCAACAAAAGAGGCGCTTGCGATTGGATTTGGCATGAATGGAAGGGGAACAATGGAGATCATCCTCTGCCTGCTTGCTCTTGAATATGGTCTCATCACCGAAAGTCTGTTCGTGGCGCTTGTGATAATGGCAATAGGAACTACAATGCTGTCGGGTCCAATGATGGAATGGTTGATCCGTGAGAAAAAACCGCTCAAACTTGCTGCCCTCTTGAAACCTGGTGGATTTGTAAAGTCTCTCAAGGGTGCCACCCCTCAGGATGTTATCACAGAACTTGCAGAGTATGCGGCAAGAGATACCGGACTCGAAGCACAGATGATTTTTGATGCGGTTTGGGAACGTGAACAGATAATCGGTACTGCTCTCGGCGGCGGGATCGCTGTGCCCCATGCAAGACTCATTGAGATCAATTGCCCGGTTGTTATTGCAGGAATTTCACATGATGGTATTGACTTTAATGCTATGGATGGTGCACCGGTAAAAATGGTCTTTCTGCTACTGACACCAAGACGGGATCAGGGTGCACAGCTTCAGATATTGGCTGATATAGCACGGATTTTTACCAATCATGAAATTCGGGTAAATGCTTTGAAAGCTGTTGATTATAATTCTTTCATAGAGGTAATACAACGTGCTCCGGAAAAATCATTATGAATTTCTTTACTATTGTATTCATTCTATCCCTTGAAGGGATTTATTTATCAAGTTCCGCAAAAGGCGTATCAGCATGATTTAACACAAAGGAGGATGGTTTTCCTTTTACACCGAGCTTGTTTACCGCCCTGACTTTTAATGTGTTACGTCCTGATTGCAGTAACCATGTCCATCGCTCTCCGACCTTTTTCCAGCCGGTATCGTCCACATTTAACTCGAAATGGCAAAAATTTGGTGTATAGGTTTCAAACTGTAGAAAGAGACGGTCATTACCGAATCCCTGGGTAGCATCCACATGCACTTTGTTGAGATCAGGCCACATATCACGCGGTCTGTCGGTATGCCAGGAGTACTGGCGTTTTGGCGGAGTACGGTCATCATACCAGTTGATATAGCCGTCCCATGGCCACCACGATGAACCGTGGGAAAGCGGCCGTGGATAAGGTTTCTCGTACCAGTTGTTGCGCGGAACCATGCGCATGAATGCGGCACTGATAAAACCGGTCAATCTCGTACCTTTATGATGTGTAAGTGAGCCGCGTTTCACAGGTGGGGCTTTATCTTTTGAAATATTCATCCATATAATCGTATCATTCATCCAGTCAATCGGCCTGTCCGGAAAATAGTAATCGAGGTAGAGATTATGTAATTCTAACATGTTCAGCGGCTCACCGGTAGCAATATCATAATTGTAACTGTTCTCAAAATCAGCATCAAGGAAAATCCACTTGCCGTACTCATCATTCCAGACCTCGCAAATCTCATGACCGACAACGTTTACAAGCCGTGTCTGCCAGCCATAAGCCATACATAATCCGCCCCCAGAGTATTGTTGAATTGAATACACATTCCGCCCCCGCCGGCACTATTTATTCTATTTATAATTGAAAGCGCATCCCAGCCGGGATATTCTGGTAGTGGTGAGGTATGACGCCAGCGTTTCGTTGCATAATCGAGCAGTTTGACCTGTGCATCGAATTCGGTTCTACTGCCGTTAACGACTTCATCAAGATTTTCAAGTTTACGGAGTTTTTTGAACTCTGGGCGATCCCATTTCTCCCATTCCCAGTTGATTGAAGAATATTTAATTGGTGGATTATCTGCCTTTACAACATAGTTATTTTTATGAAGCGGTACACGTTCAAGAAGTTCTGCTGTGATATTTGCCGATTTGACAATGGGACTTTGAAGCGGATTCGAGGTTGAAAGTTCTGCTTTAAACTGAACATAGCGGCGGTTGAGATCAGCACCTCCTGTTTCAAAATCGAGTATGGCTCCTTCGCCGATATACTGATATTGTCCCCAACTCTCAGATAATGGATTCGGGTCTGTTCCCTTTCTGAAATAGTATTCGATTTTTGTTCCTTCAGGTACCTCGGATCGGATACTGAGTTTCATTTTTCTAATTTCGCGTTGGGGTATAATAAAATCGTTGGAATTCCCTTTCCAGAGGTCTATTACCGGACTTGCCAGCCAGCCTGTCTTAACAGAGCGGTCGAGACTGATCCTGATAGTGTATTCAGCACGGGTTTGACCGAGCGGTCCAAAGGGGCTTTCTTTCCATGTTTCTCCGTCATCAGCAGACTTAAAAGATGTTTTTCCAACATTTGAAGGATCACCGCCTCCGGCTTCAAATTCATCTGCCCGGGCAATATACAACTCCCATCCCTCTTTTCTGGTTGCTGCCCCGGGACAGTATAATTCAATAATGTTTTTATCTTTCTTTAACCATCTGGCAGGAAACTCTGTCCAGCGGTAGGTCTCACGACATTTTTCCATGTCCCAGTTGTTAATACTGCTTTTATTTCCATTTACTTCGAATTCTAAAGGGTATTTCCCCTGATTATAAATGAATACCACTAACCATGCTTTATAAGCGCGTGGGTCATCAATCTGTAAAATTTTTCGTGTTCTGTTCTTTCCCCATATTATATCTGAAGTTATTCCTTTTTCACTCCAGCCTGCTCCAGGTGCATCATTGTGAATTAAGTCCATATTGAAAAGGCAGACACCGCCGTCAGGATGTTTCATCAGCATATACATAAAACCGGTGTCATAAACCATTTCAGCTTTACCGCCCCATGTTGTTGCAACTGTTTCTTCCGCTTCTGCTGACTCAGAAACGATGATAATCACAAAAATGACAATTATCGTGC
>CAZIKS010000271.1:0-4202 GCA_964539795.1 uncultured Pirellulales bacterium | reverse complement strand
TTTCTGCTTGCAAAAATAATTGAGGAAAAACCACATACTCCATTAAGAATAGTTACTAAGGACGGCAGAATCGTGATGTACTTGAGTCTTTGTTTTCGCACCCGCCGCAGCAATCTCTTTTTAGCGGATTCAGTTTTCAGTTCCGGCATTTTTCGTACCTTACAAGCGGAGTTAAGCCTGCTTTGACCTTGTCACCTTTTTGGACCAGGCATTTAGCCTCGTATTTCGAATCACCGATAGTGACGTAGAGTTCTGTTCTGGATCCGTATTTTATCATGCCGAACTTCTCACCGGCAGTCAACTGTTGTCCCTGCTTTGTCTCGCAGACTATTCGCCGGGCTATTGCCCCGCTGATTTGCCTTACAATCAGTCGATCCTTGGGACTGTCGGTTCTGGTTAAGCTCAGGTCGTTCGACTCATTGACCTGAGCCGATTCGGGATTCAGGGCATTTTTGTATTTGCCTTTTTTATAGGTGATTTCTTCGACCTTTACGTTACAGGGCATGCGATTGATATGGGTGTTGAAGATGCTTAGAAATATCCCGATCCGCAGAGCCGTCCCCTCAGTAAATCTGCTGTCCTCAGAGATTTCGATATCGGTTATCCGGCCGTCTGCAGGGGCCAACAGTAGGTTCGTTTCCGTTGGACACGGACGCAGAGGATCACGGAAAAATGCTAATGACAGTATAAAAATTCCGACCAGGAGTCCTTCGATACAAATAATAATCCATGGCGGCAGAAATGCACGTGTCCCAAGTGCAAAGATGACCATAGCAACGAGCAATGCCCCGGGAACAACAATCACTTGGGGCCAACCATATTTTGTCAGCGGAATTCTCATAGGAATATATGATAAACTCTCGTTCTTGTGTAATCAATAAAAAAGGCCGACCCTGTGGTATCGGCCTTTTGAAGGAGGGTGATGACGTATGAAATCAACTCCTAAATAAGAAAAGCTGATTTTATTTCAAATAGCTATCCTGGGATTACGACTTTAGAATTCCATTCCCTGTATATATATAGACGCCAAAGGGTCCGAAAAGTTGCGGTTTTTTTTCAAGAATTTCAATTTTTTTGAAAAAAACGTGTTTTTAAGCACTAAAAAGGCTTGGGAAGGCAAAACATACCTTCAGTTTTCCTCAAAATTGACTATTGTGCCATTGATTTTCGGATTTGCCTGGTTAATTCCAATACCCCTTCGTAAGTTACACCCTCCGGAGCCTTGCCATCGTTACTTAGCTCCGCCATAGCACCAAGAACCCACTTGTTGAAATCCTCGCAGGAGATTATATCGCCCCCGTGTCTTCTGTCGAAGGCAGAAACGGGGGCTTGACGTCCTCGGTAAAAGTGGATAATCTCGTCATGCATGTTGCATGAACCCCGCAACAGATTGCGGGGCTAAATATTTAGCCCCTCGGTTTACCGGGGGATTCAATTTGATATGTTTTTGCCTTAAGTCCGCTAAGGGACGCCCGCCGTAAGGCGTACCATAGGGATTACGGCGGTATCTTTAACAGAGCTATGCAAAAACCAGATATCATCCGAACGCTATTTTTCGTCCTGTTTTTCGGTGCCGGAGCGGCATCGCTGAGCATTTCAGTTCTCTGTGAAGATTTGGTTCGATACTATCAAAACCGTGAATTAGCCGAGGCAGCTCGGGAATCTCTGGAAAAACTTAAATCCCTGAATGATGACTACAATATGCTTCTTGCCCAGTTGGAGGATGATCCCAATCTTATTAAACGCCTTGCACCGGCGGCGCTTGGCAGTGGGCAGCCGGATCCGAATACTGTTTATCCGAGAGCAACTGCCCGCCAGTTGGCTGCCGCTCGCAGGGCCTTAACGGATTCAAATCAAGAATCCAGGGAGCCGGTAATTCCCGAGTGGCTTAGCCGTTGTAGCCAACCTCGAAAGCGATTGGCACTTTTTATTTCCGGCATCGCTTTAATCCTCATTTCGTTTATTTGTTTTAGACCCGCCAAACGTGCCGATTAAATACTTAAGCTGTCAAGATGTTTTCTTGCTATCCGAATCAAATTAAATATACTTAGTGCTTGCTGGTGTTTTTATTGTGGAATATCTTGCTTGTGAAGAGGAGATTTATTATGGAAAAGCAGGTTGTCTTGACAAGGCTTAAAAGTTGTATTGAAGAAATTAGACAGCGATTTTCAGTTAAGGCTCTTGCGATTTTTGGATCGATTGCACGTGGCGAGTCTACCGATAACAGCGATGTGGATGTATTAGTTGTATTTGACCGAAAGGCCAGCTTCGATCTGTTTATGGATCTGAAATTTTATTTGGAAAACTTGTTGGGAACTAAAGTTGACTTAGTCACCGACAAAGCACTTCGACCGCAGGTTCGCCGGGCAATTGAGCAGGAGTGGATCAATGTCACGTGAAGAATTCATGTATTTACAGGATATCGTTGCCAGTTGTGATAAGGTATTACGGTTTACAAAAAAGTTTCATTTATCTGATCTGATACAGGATGAAAAAACATATGATGCGGTTGTCCGAAATCTTGAGATTATTGGCGAAGCTGCAAAGCACATTTCTGAGGATATAAGGGCTCAAATAACGGATATTGAATGGCGAAAAATTGCCGGAATGAGAGATATGCTTGCTCATGCCTATTTCGGAATTGATAATGATATTCTTTGGGATGTTGTAAAAAATAAAGTGCCCCAGTTAGCCGAAGCCACGAAGGCATTTTTAGACAAAGGCCTGCGGTGAGAATCTAATATCTGTAGTGTTAATCAGAAGCATCAAATCAAATATACTTGATATTATCTATAAAGTGTGAAGTTCCCTTAAATATAATGACAGAGTAAAAACCATGGCAAACAATGAAAAACCTGACACAAATCACTCAGGCTCTAATGATTCAGCTCCACCTACGACAAACCTGGATTTTGTCCGGCAGATTGTGGCCGAGGATATTAAGACCAACAAATGGGGCGGGCGGGTTGTGACGCGATTTCCGCCGGAACCTAACGGGTATCTGCATATCGGTCATGCCAAGAGCATTTGTCTGAATTTCGGTATAGCCGAGCAGTTCGGCGGTAGGTGTCATTTGCGATTCGACGATACAAATCCCGAAAAAGAAGAGCAGGAATATGTAAACTCCATTATCGAAGATGTCCGCTGGTTGGGTTGGGACTGGGGCGAGCATCTGTATTACGGCTCGGATTACTTCCAGCAGATGTTCGAATACGCAGTGCAGCTCATCAAAAAGGGCAAAGCCTATGTCTGCGACCTGACGGCCGAACAGACACGAGAATACCGCGGCACATTAACCGGGCCAGGAAGGGAAAGCCCGTATCGAAATCGCAGTATCGAAGAAAATCTGGACCTGTTCGAGCGGATGCGAACCGGCGAATTCCCCGACGGCTCGCGAACGCTCCGGGCAAAAATCGATATGTCACACCCGAACCTGAATATGCGCGACCCGGTTATGTATCGTATCGTGCACGCGAGCCATCATCGCACCGGCGATAAATGGTGCATCTACCCGATGTATGACTGGGCGCACGGACTGGAAGATTCCATCGAGGAAATCACACATTCAATTTGCACGCTTGAGTTCGAGAACCACCGTCCTCTGTACGACTGGTTTCTCGATGAGCTTGGTGTTTATCATCCGCAACAGATAGAATTTGCCCGGCTGAATTTAAACTATACGGTGATGAGCAAGCGAAAACTCCTGCAGTTGGTACAGGCCGGACATGTTGCCGGCTGGGACGACCCACGAATGCCGACTATTTGCGGCCTGCGAAGACGCGGCTACTCGCCCGAGGCCCTTCGGGAATTTTGCAGACGGATTGGAGTTAATAAATTCAACAGCACGATTGACATCGCCCTTTTGGAACATTGCCTTCGTGAAGATTTGAATAAGACCTCGCCGCGGGTGATGGCTGTGCTTAATCCGCTAAAGGTGGTAATTACCAATTATCCGGAAGGTAAGGTCGAAGAGCTTGATGCCATCAATAATCCGGAAGATCCGAAGGCCGGTAATCGGAAAGTGCCTTTCTCGCGTCAGCTTTATATCGAGCGGGAAGATTTTATGGAAGAGCCGCCGAAGAAATTCTTCCGCCTGGCGCCCGGCCGGGAGGTTCGGCTGCGTTATGCCTATTTCGTTACATGCACGGATGTGATTAAGGATGAAAACGGCCGAGTTATCGAGCTGCATTGCACTTATGACC
>CAZIKS010000270.1:0-4242 GCA_964539795.1 uncultured Pirellulales bacterium | reverse complement strand
CTCCTTGTCCAGCAGATTACTTGGCGCCGAACTCGTCGCAGGCGTCGATGACCTCGGTCGTATAGGCGAGTGAGGGTCCTCCGCCCATATTGACGGCAACAAAGGCCGTCTCCATGATCTCCTGTCTGGTAGCTCCTGCGTCGATTGCCTTCTTGACGTGAACAGCGATGCAGTAGCTGCAACGCAAAGAAATACCGATGGCAACGCAGATAAGCTCTTTCGCCTTGATTGAGAGCACGCCTTCTTTCTTCGCCTGCTGGCTGAATTGCCCGTACGCGTCAAAGAAAGCCTGGTCCGTCTGCGCTACCCGCTGCTTCATCACCTCAAGCTTCTCAACGAGGTCGTGCATGTCGTTTGCTGTAGCTCCCATTGCTGTAATCCTCCTTCATTCTTGTTGTGGACTGCTATTGTGCCTGAGCTTTCTCAGCCCCTACCCCCCGGTTGAATTTGACCGAGAACAGTGGGACCGGTACGCCACATTATACCTGCCCGACGGTGCCTGAGCCAAGTCCATTGTCCGGTCGCACCCCCAGACCTGCCCGTGCACTGCCTATGGAAGGAGTCGGGCCTGCCACGGTTGCCGGGACAACCTGCCTATTCCGCCCCGGCCTCCATCTTGCCCTCGACGGCGCTCACCAGGCGAGGGAGCACCTCACCCGCCTTGCCGCGGAGGCTGAGGTCACACATCGATGTGAGCTCGGTCTCACGGGGGTCGATCTCTATCAGTATCCCCCCTTTCCGCTTCACCTCCAGGGGAAGGCCGGCTGCGGGGTAGATGAAAGCAGAGGTTCCCACCGACAGCATGCAGTCGCACCTGTCCGTTTCTCGCTGGCAAGTCCTCATGACGTCTGCAGGGATTGGCTCGCCGAACAGCACCGTGTCGGTCTTCACTATCCCGCTGCACCTGGGACAGCGTGGAGGGAGGGTCTCCAGCGATACAGCGCCCAGGTCATAGCGGGAGCCGCACTGGATGCATCTCACCTTGAGGAAGTTGCCGTGAATCTCGGCCACCTTCTGGCTGCCGGCAGCGCAATGGAGGTTGTCGATATTCTGAGTGATGAGGTATTTCAAGACTCCCAGTTCCTCAAGTTCGGCCAGCGCGTAGTGAGCCGGGTGTGGCCTGGCTGCTTCAAGGGCCTCCCGGAGTTTCCCAATATAACCGTCCTTGTTGATGAGGTGCTGCCATTCCCCCTCGGGGTCGGCGAGAAATCTCTGATAGCCGTCCATCGGTGGCTCTCCATATTCAGTCCACAGCCCGTCAGGACCGCGGAAGGGCCTGACGCCGCTCTCCACGGAGATACCCGCCCCTGTCAGGCAGACAGCGTATTTGCACGCCAGCATTAGCTGTGCCGCACGGTGTATGTCTGCTTCCATTGTACTCACCTCATTCTGTGAAGCTGGTCCCTGTCAAGCCGATGCAGCCCTGCCCGACGGGCCAGGTGTATGGCCTGCTGGAATTCCGCGGCGGAGATAGGTCGGGCCAGGGAGGGGAAATCAGATGCCTTGTAGCAGGGGCGGTACTGAGCCATGATGTTTACATAGGTATCGGGAGAGATTTCCTGGCTGATGAATCTGACGACGGCCTCTGTTCCCGCCAGATCGGCGGGCAAGACCAGGTGGCGTAGCAGGAGCCCCCGTTGAGCCACCCCATCCCGGTCAATTTGCAGGTCCCCGACCTGACGGTGCATTTCCTGGATTGCGGCCCTATTCACGGAGGGATAGTCCTCGATGCCCGATAGCTCCTCGGCGACCTTGGCGTCGCTGTACTTCATGTCCGGCATGTAGATGTCCACGATGCCGTCGAGCAGGCGCAGGGTTTCAGGGGAGTCATAGCCGCCGCTGTTGTACACCAGGGGCAGGTGCAATCCCAGCTCTATCGCCAGCTCGAGGGCTTCCAGAATCTGAGGGACCACGTGCGTTGGCGATACCAGGTTGATGTTATGACATCGCCTGTCCTGGAGGGAGAGCATCATACGGGCCAGTTCCTCCTTGCTCACCGTTTCGCCTGCGCCCAGTTGGCTTATGGAGTAGTTCTGGCAGAACACGCATCGCAGGTTGCAGTTGGTGAAGAATACGGTGCCCGACCCGTGCCGCCCCACCAGTGGCGACTCCTCGCCGAGGTGAGGGCCATAGCTGGACACCCTGGCCTGGCGCTGTGTGCGGCACTTACCGGCTTCGCCTTCAAGGCGGTTTGCTCCGCATTGGCGCGGGCAAACGCGGCAGCTCTGCAACAGCGCCGTCGCCGCCTCCACCCGTGCCCTGAGTTCGCCGCTATGGTACAGCTCTATGTAGGCTGCCACTGGCACATTGTAGCAGGAAAGCCGGTGCTTTCTTGCTATGTGGGTCTATCTGGCGGTGCCAGACGGTCGGAACAGGCCCCGCTCTTCAGGCAGCTACCAGATAGATGATTAATGCGGCAGCCAGGGTGGCCAGGAGTGGGGGCAGCATATACCTGTATACCTTTGACAGCGAGGCCTTAAAGTACTCTGTCGATAGAGTGAGGCAGAGATGGATAGGGGACAGGAGATAGCCCGCACCACCGCTGGCGTAGGCCAGGAATAGAGCATGGCTGTTGACTCCGCCGTCCGGGGCCAAAATGGGAAGCAACAGCGGAAAGGCAATGCCGACAAACGGTAGACTGAGCCCGGTGGCGAAGCCTATCAGAAGTGGCAGTGCCACCAGGATGGCGACAGCCGGCATCCCTATGCTTTCCATATCAGCGAGCAGGGCATGTGCGGCGCCGGAGCTTTCTATCGTCGCCTTGAATAGCATCACGGCGTACAACAGGAGCAGTATCCTGGGGTTGAGCCCGTATTTCAGCGATCGCTCCATGTCGGGCCAGGTGGCCCTTTGCTGCAGGATGCAGAGGGCCAGCACCAGAGGAAGGACCATCATCGCATCCAGTCCCACCAGTATCAGCGTGACCAGCAGCAGGACAGGCCAGGCAGACCTGAGTAGTTCATAGGCAAATCTGGCTGAAGGTTTCTTGGCGGCAACTTGGGCCTTCTTGGGGCGCAGGATCCGGTAGCTGGAAATACTGCCAAACGCAGTGGCCAGAGCGGTCAAGGGCAAGAGCGTGAGGAAAACTGAGGAAAGAGGCAGGGAAAGCACCACGCTGACTGTTATCACGGAGGTATATACCGGCAGCGAGAACTCCCATATGTGGCGGAACCAGTAGTTGAGGAAGGTAGCCTGTTCCGGGGTCAAGCCGATTCTCTCCGCCAGGTCCTTTACCGCTGTGGCTGAAACCAGGGCTCCAGCCGGCATGGGCACCATCCCTATTACGGCGGGAACCAGATGCATGGCAAGCTTGGGGCCTATGCTTTCCATCGCGGCTGCCAGTCTGGCCAGCAGGCCCTTTACACCCATCAGGCGGCTCAGGGTCAGGGCGCAAATGACTATCACCAGCAGCCTGATGGTCTGGTAGCCCACCAGCGTCCGCCCCATAAGCTCCGGTATAGAGCGTGCTGGCAGGAGCAGAAGCGAAATGATGAGACTTCCGGCGAAGACTGCCAGGCCCGGATGTAGCTTCAGCCTCAGCAGAATCAGGATTGCAGCGAGGGATGCCAGCAGGGCCAGGGTAGGGCTCAACGTTCCGACACGACCTTGCCTGAACTCAGGCATCTCGCACCGGTGCCTGGGCGAAGCTGTACGACTCTGAATCGTGGCCCTACGAACATCTGCCTGCCGTAGCGCAGTAATGATATCTAGCCATATTGGGGACTCGGTGCTCTCCAGGCAATAGCCGGCTCGGGGCCGGCGACGGGGTGATTATAGACTACTGCCTTCCGAATGGCAAAGGATCCTGGCCTTTGTCTCCTCGCGGGAATGGTGTCACTCTAGCTGCTCGCGCCTCCCTTGCTGAGTGGGATCCTGGCCCGCACCGTAGTCCCTCTACCCTGAATGCCGGTGAACTCGACCTCGCCTTGTAGAGCATGGGCGCGTTCCCTGATACCCAGGAGCCCGAGTGACCTGGGGTCGGAAACCTGCTCCTCGGTGATCCCTTTGCCGTCATCGCTGATTTCTAGGACCGCGCTGCCACTCTCCTCCACCAGACTTACTCTGACGTTGGCTGCCTCAGCGTGGCGCGCCACATTGGTCAGAGTCTCCTGAAAGATACGGAAAAACGCTGTGCAAGTCACATCATCCAGGGTGACGTTCCCATCGAGGCTGATCTGGCAGGCAATTCCCGTCCGCTTCTGAAACTCATCCGCCTGCCATTCGATGGCCGCTGCAAGACCG
>CAZIKS010000269.1:0-4248 GCA_964539795.1 uncultured Pirellulales bacterium | reverse complement strand
TATCAGAGGCAAAGCCTCTTACACCAAAACAAAGACTCGGACAGGCAAAAACCGACTTCAATGAATACTTCCATAGCGCAAATGAGTTTTATGCTGGTTATGAGTTTTACCTTAAAAGGCAGGAATATAAACACGCTGCCTTTGTACTTCACCAGTCAGTAGAGAATTTTTACAAAACCGTGTTACTGGTTTACACGAATTACAAGCCCAAGACCCACAAACTCGACAAGCTCTCCAAGATGGCAGGCGGGCACGACCCGGCTTTCTTTAAGATATTCCCAATGGGTACTGATGAGGAAAAACGCCGCTTTGACCTGTTAAAAGAAGCCTACGTAAGAGCGCGCTACGACCCCAAATACGTAATAACAGCCGAAGAACTAAAATACCTCGCCAGATGCGTTGAATTATTGCGAGACCAAACACAGACAAGCTGCAAAACTAAAATGGACAGCTTCATTTAGGCTTTTGTCACCCTGCTTGCCCTCCGAAGCTCTATGCGAAGGAGGGAGCGCACTCAAATGGGCGGTAATCTCAACCACGCAATTTATGCCATAGGTATTTATGCCATTGGTATTTATGCCCCAGGTATACTATTCACCGGCGACTAACATCTGCTAAGTTCCTCCGCTTCACTGTCCCTCCTGTGATAACCTGTTTCCTCAATTAGCCCCTTGCACTTCTCCCCGCATTCCCTGGCCTTTACATTGTCCCCCATTGCCCAATATATCCTCCCCTCCTCTAACAATACATCCACCATCCAAAGCCCCATCCCACCGCGCTCCGCTATCTCAAGCGCCTCTGCAGCATCCACCCGCGCTTTTTGATAATCCCCCATCACCCTGTAAAACTCCGCCCTCGCAAACAATCCTCGCGGCAAATAATCTTGTGTTCCTGCTTCTCTCAACCCCGCCACCGCTCCTTCCAGCCACTTTTTAGCCTCAGCTAATGCCTTTTTGTTTTTCTCATTATCTTTTTTATTTTTTGTTTTTAATTCTTGATATTCAAATAGACATGCCCGGCCTAATGAAAGTTTATCTAGCGCAATATCAAGAAGCCAATTATTTCGTTTTGCAATTTCAATTGTCTCTCTGGCACGTTCCTTCACCTCGTCTATCCTGCCAAGTGACAAGAGAATATCGCAATATTGATAACCCCTTAGCGAATACAAATATGGATACTCCGGCTACTGCTCCGTTTGCATCCGCTCCGCCTCTTCGAATAGCTCCTTTGCCCTCTCAACCTGACCCGCCTTGTGCAGCGCATTTGCTAAGACAGTGAGATCTAGCGATAATTCTATTTTTTGACCGCTTTTCTCGGCATACTCAACCGATTTCTCCCCGAACTCTGCTGCCCGCCGAACTTCACCTATCGTCAGATAAAGCTCACTTATGTTTCCAGATGCTATAGCTGCATTTTTCCAGTCTTCCAATTTTATACGTTCTCTTAAGCCCGCCTCCATCGGCTCTGCCGACTCTCGCAATCTGCCGATTCCACGAAGGGCAAAACCCGCCTGATTTAATACAAAAGCTCTTTTATGATCTGTCAAATCCTCCGCAGGCCTGCTCCACGGCTTCTCAAAAAAACATGAGATAGCCCCCAGCCATGAACCGAAAGCCCCGAGTTTACACATTATATAATATTCACTACCTCTACAAATCCTCTCCCAATACACCTCTTCCCATACTTTTGTAGGAACACCCGCCGCACACCCATGATATACCGCCCGAAATAAGGGCTCCATCTCCTCCAAGGTATCCGGCAGCTCCTTTTCCGGCTGCACCTTATAATACTCATACAGCCTTTTATGCGCCTCCCGCCACGCCTTTGGCCTCTTCTTCTCTAACTTCTCTCCAAAATGCTCACGAACCAGGGGATGACAATCCAATGTCACCTCCTCATCTGCCTTCGCTAACATCCCCAAATCACGCAGATTCATCAGCGTAAAATCCCAGTCCTCACCCGAAAGCCCCTGCAGCTTATTTGTCAATCCATCGATTGCAGGCTCTGCCTTTAATACCTCTATCGCCCCCATCTCTGCCGGCCTGTCAAACAAACCCATCAAATACAATATATCTAATTCCGCACTCCCTTTCAGCCACTTTACATAAGACCCCATCACATTCCTTGCATGTTTCCCTTGAACATCTTTCGGATACGCTAATTGTGGTATTGTATCCCGCTTCCGGATTTCGCCACCGAATCGTTTGGCAAGATACCTTCCAAGCAATGTCAATGCCAGCGCATGTCCCCCGAATTCTTTCGATGCCTCCTTCAATTCCTTATCCGTCCCTTTTACTCCCTCATTCCGCAAAACCTCCATCCCCGCCTCCGGCGTTAAGGTTTCCAGTTCCACTCGCTTGACCGCTTTGTCCAAATAAGTCTCAAGGTCCTCTATTTTCTCCCGCGTACTTATCACGCTCAATCCGTCCATCCCGTGACATAACTCCCGCAAAAGAGCCTGCAATCCCTGGTCCTTTAATCTCCCCTGCATTGGCCCGGGCGGATACTGCAATGGCTCCAGCCCATCCAATATCAATAATGTTTTCTCCTGCCGGATAAGTTCCGCCAATCGCACTCCCTTGTCCCACGCCGACTTTGAGCTCTCAGCCGTATCTTTATCACCGAACCACTCTAAGGCATGAACCAGAAAAGTATCACCTGATGCCTGCCTGTCCTCTTTCGTCCCCTGGCTGTAAAACGACCAGCCGTACACTCGCCTCGCCCCGTCCCAGCTTTTTCTTTCCATCCTGCCTAACCACTCATTCACCAATGCCGTCTTACCAACCCCTCCGAACGCAACAAACGATAAGATATGACAATGTTCTTTAGCCCACGCCTCATCTAACTGGACAAGTTGTTCTTCTCTGCCAAACAACTTACTCCCCGTAACCGGCAGCTTAGATGTAAATACCCGCAGTTCGGATTGTTCTTCCATCTCGGAAGGTTTTCCACCAATATAATTCCCGGCTATATTATAAATATTCTGGTCAGCTTTTTGCTTTTCTATATCAAACTCACCTTTTCCTTCATCCATTTAAAATATCCACCCCAATTTCGCAGCGGTTGTACCTAACCAGATGGCTGCCTTACCAACCAGTACTCCAATATCTTTGATAGTTTCACCTGCCGTCATGGCTTCTTTCAAAATCTCACCGGTCTTTTTAATACTCTCCGCGATTGATTTCTTGTTGGGCTTCTCATCTTCAAGTTCAATCTTCGCGCCTTCGATTTGGTTGGCTATTTTCTTTTTATCTTTTTCTCCAATATCTAATTCACCGACTTTTTGTTGTATAGCTCCAATAATTGTCAGGATATCCTCTGCTGATGAATTCTGATTAATGTTCAAATCTTTCGCTACGTTATAAATATCTCCCCCTGCATGTTGTTCGCCAATGTTAAAAGTCGCTCCTTCATTCATTTTTGTATCTCCTGCATTTTAGCCATTTTCATAATTATTGATTATCTCATGTTTTATGTTTCCGTTTCCCGGCCATACTTCTTTCAACTAAATACAAAGAAATTTTCCCTTCGCAGTCGCTCAAAGTTGCTCAACCTCAAAAAATTATAACCACATTTTCCAGAGCGTCAAATCTTTTTTTTAGTCATTTCCAACCGCCCCCACTCCCCGCTGTTGCTGCCTTCTGCTCGGAAGCTGTTTTATCTGTGCGCCTTCGGCGTACTTACTGTAGGTTTCCTCGTCGCGGCCTCCGGCAACAACAGCTACGACCCACTCACCACCCCCACGCTGTTGCTGCCTTCAGTTCGGTCTGTTTTTATTTTCTCCGGTCCTTAGGACCTGCGAAATCCTGTATGACCCTCATTGCGGCCTCCGGCACCAACAGCTACCCTCCACGCAATAAGCAAGACGGAATACGCACGACGCACTACGAAACAGCCGCAAACACCCGCCACAGCGACCAATGCCTTCCACCACGCTCACCATTCCTCGCCACCAGCGAGGAAACTCCCCACGCCTCGCCATCGGCGTGGCGACATCCGCCGGCCACGCTAGACAAACGCACCACCGGTCACCCACCCAAGCCAACCACATGGCTACCCAATCCTCCAACAACATCAAACTCACCCCTGACTTCAATCCCCTCTCCATCCCAAAGACTTTCCCTCCTACCTCTGCCGCCGACTTTTTCTATCCGATATATCCACTCCATTAACAGCCCCATTTTCCACCCACTACCCGCTGTTGTTGCCTTCTGCTCGGAAGCTGTTTTATCCGTGCGCCTACGGCGT
>CAZIKS010000268.1:0-4266 GCA_964539795.1 uncultured Pirellulales bacterium | reverse complement strand
TTTTCTTTGCCTTAAAAAGGATTACAGGTTTTAAATTGATATTATTTGTCGTTGTTCAAATGAAGAAGAAGCTGTAGAAATTATTGAGTATATGCTCAAAAAAGGCTAGATCTCTCAAGATTTCGCAAATGAATTGAAAAAACAACTAAAAGAAAAAGGTTTAGATTTTTTGGAGAACATAGAGCTCCAGGTTTTTACGAAAGAGTTTAAAAAAAAGAATGAGAAGTTGTTATTCCTTCTTATAAGCAATATCACCATCAATAAAAGTTACTTTATTTTCAGCGTAGAAATTTTCTAGAGGATGATCAGTCCAGATAACTATATCAGCATCTTTTCCAACTTCAAGAGTACCAACACGATCATTTACACCAATCATTTCAGCAGCGTTGATAGTTATCGCTTTGAGTGCTTCATTTACAGGTAATCCTTCTTTAATTGCCATACAAGGCAATATCTGGAAATGTTTCAAGCGAGTAAAGGAATCACTTTGAATCGATATCTTTACACCAGCTTTCCACAATATCTTGGGAGTTTCAAAACTAATATTGCGTAGTTCAACTTTTTCAAAACCCACAAGAGATGGACCTACAGAAACAGGAATACCTTTTTTAGCAATGTAGTCAGCAATTTTATGACCTTCAGTTGCATGAACAAGCATCAGATTAATATCAAATTCCTCTGCTAAACGTATAGCAGTTACTATATCATTTGCTTGATGGCAATGGAAGTTTAAGGGGATTTCTTTGTTTAAAACCTTTAGGAGCATTTCTTTGTTTAACTCTCTATCTGGTTCTGAGGGTATTTTATCAAATTCATCTTTTTCTTCAGCTTGCTTTTTCTTTAATTTGTATTCATCCCATTTCTTTCCATAATTTTGGGCATCTACAAAGGCTTTTCTAAATACAGCAGCAGTCCCCATTCTTGTTGAAGGTATTTTTTTATCAGTTCCATATACTCTTTTTGGATTTTCTCCCAGTGCAGCTTTCATAGATGATGGTGTTTTTACTATCAAATCATCTACTATCTTGCTTTTACAGTATGTTTTGATTACTGTGTCAGTTCCACCTATTACATTACCGCTACCTGGTCCAGTTTGTATTGTAGTAACTCCTCCAATTCTTGCTTCTTCTAAGCCTGGATCTTCAGGATTAATAGCATCTAGTGCTCTTACATGTGCAGTATTTGGGTCAGTCATTTCATTACCATCAAATCCAGCCCAACCTATACTGCCATCAAACAATCCTTGATGAGTGTGAGAATCAATAAAACCAGGCAAAACATAATTTCCTGAAGCATCAATTATCTCGTAACCTTCTGGTACAGTAGCTTCTCCTTCACTGATACTTTCTATTTTGCCATTCTTAATTAGAATGGTGCCTTTTTCTATTATTTTTTCATCTTTGTTTACGGTATAAATCTTACCATTAGTAATTGCGTAATTCATCTTAATTTTCTTCTTTCAAAGAAACTTTTAAACTGATTCCTCTGGATATGGCTTTCCACACCTCAAAGAGAGGAGGGTTTAAAAATTGAATTATCTGTTAACCAACAGTGAATATAATGACTACAGATTTAACTGATAAACTGAAACAATTTGGTAAAGATATGAAAGATTGGGACAAACAAAAGACAAGTGTCGCAGGAGTAACCATTGTCAAACTACCTACAAAAGGTGATGATGTAAATTTAGGTTTAGAAATTAATCCAGAAAGAGAAGATGGAACTCCACTCAAGAGAAAAGGATTATTTGTTACATCTCTCGAACAATGGGAAGCATTTAAAGAAATTTTCACAAATACCAAAGCATTCGATCTCATTCAGAGTATCGACAATTTTAAAGCACCAAGAACAGCTGCTTCAGAAGAAGCTGAAGAAGAAGTTTTCGAAGTTTAATTAGCTTTACCAAAAGGTGACAACAAAAAATGAAGGTTGTTATACTAGCAGCTGGTGAGGGTATCAGATTGAAACCCTTAACTGATTTTAATCCAAAACCAATGTTAAAGGTTCTTGGAGAACCAATTCTGAAAAGAACGATAAGTGATTTTCTTAAATTTGGAATCAATTCATTTGTGATTGTCACACATTTTATGGAAGAGAAAATTAAGAATTATCTTTTAAGTGATTTTCCTTCTACTGAATTTGCTTTTATTCATCAAGAAGAATTGAATGGGACCGGTAATGCTCTTCTTCAAACTAGCAAAGAAATTGCAGGAGATTTTTTCATTGCAGTTAACGGAGATTGTATATTTTCTGAAACGCTTATAGAACAAACAGTAGAAGCTGCAAAGAATGGATCTATTTCTGTTGGGGGGAAATATACTCATAAAACAGAAAATTTCGGAATTATTATTGTAGATGAAAATGGAAAACCAACTAAAATGGTTGAAAAACCGAATAGAGAAGATATTCCAGAGGGGTATGCAAATATTGGATTGTATTCATTAAGTAAAGAAATCTTTGAAGTTTTAGAAGATAAACACAAGAAAAATGAAGTCTCTACTAGAGGAGAATATGAAATTCCAGATGCAATTAATTTACTATTTGCAGATAAAAACTATCCCACGAATTTAGTTAAACTCAAGGATAACGATTATTGGTTTGATTTGGGGCGACCTTGGTCTCTATTAGAAGCAAATGAACGTCTTTTATCAACAATTGAGGATACTCGAAAAGGAACAATCGAAGAAAATGTACATATCAAAGGTAAAATAATTCTCAAAAAAGGAGCTATTCTAAGAAGTGGGACTTATATCGAGGGTCCAGCTTTCTTTGATGAAAACGCAGATATTGGACCAAATTGTTACATAAGAAAATTCTCTTTCTTTGGTAAGAATTCAAGAGTTGGTAATGGTTGTGAAGTTAAGAATTCAATAATTGGCAATAACACTCATGCAGCTCATCTTTCATACATAGGTGATTCAATTATTGATGATAATTGCAATATAGCAGCAGGTACTCTTACAGCGAATTTACGCATAGATAAAAAATCCATTCCAGTAACTGTAAAAGGAAAGAAAGAGGATAGTGGAAGGAGAAAATTGGGAGTAATAATAGGCGAGGGCGTGGAAATAGGTATTGGAGCTTTACTAATGCCGGGTGTAAAAATTGGGAGTAACTCATGGATAGGTGCAGGAACCATAGTAAAAGAGGATGTTCCATCAGATTCAATCTATTTTAGTACTCAAAATTATACTGTAAAAAGGAAAAGAAAAGATGCAGATTAAAGAACTGAATGCAATAAAGAAAAATTGGACCCATGAAAAAGTCAAAATCGGTTTAATTTATCCAAACACTTATCGAGTAGCTATGACAAGTTTGGGTGTTCAGTTACTATATTTTCTATTTAACGAAAGAGAAGAATTAATCTGTGAGCGAATTTTCAAACCCCTCAATCCTAAAATAGCTCCCTATTCTCTGGAAAGCCAAAAAAAACTATCAGATTTTGATGTACTGGCAATCTCATGTCAATTTGAACATGATTATATTCAAGCGATGGATTTGCTAATCAGAGGGGGAGTAAATCCAGATGTTAGACAAAGAAAGGAATCAGATCCATTAATAGTTCTAGGTGGTCCATCAATAACAGCTAATCCTTTTCCTGTGTTATTTGTTGGAGATATTTTCTTCTTAGGTGATATAGAACCGATTAGTGAAGATTTTATTTCAGCTTTGACTAATTCTACCAAAAAGGAGAGAATAGAAGAATTAGTCTCTATTCCAGGAATCATTGCTTATTCCCATCACTTTACAGATGAAGGAAAATGGATAGGTGGTAAAGTTAGCAGTGTTAAGCTGAAAGATATATCAAATTCCTTTTACCCTTTAAAACAGATTATTCCTGAGGGTGTGAAAGGTACTAAGAACGAACCGATTTTTGGGAAAGCATACTATTTAGAGACAGATAGGGGGTGCTCAGAAAGGTGTAAGTTCTGCTTCGTAGGAAATTGTAGATTTCCTAGAACATCTCGATCTTTGGACAGTTTAATTGATATTATTGATCAAGCTGGAGAGGTAAATGATTTTGACAAAATAGTTCTGTATGGAAGTGCTATTGCTCAATCTGGTATTCTTGATGAACTGATAGAGTATATTGTTGATAAGGGGTATGAAGTATCTTGCTCATCATTCAGAGCTGATTATCTTT
Organism: uncultured Pirellulales bacterium; assembly: GCA_964539795.1. Classification (GTDB taxonomy): domain Bacteria; phylum Planctomycetota; class Phycisphaerae; order Sedimentisphaerales; family Anaerobacaceae; genus CAZTKW01. The sequence goes on along the minus strand of CAZIKS010000268.1, from coordinate 122 downwards.
CTGAGAAATTACTAAAAGCTCTTAGAAAAGGAAAACAACGTACTCTTTCACTTGCTCCTGAAACAGGAGATGAAAATCTAAGAATGGCTCTGAATAAAAGAATGGAGGATGAAACTATTTTC
>CAZIKS010000267.1:0-4291 GCA_964539795.1 uncultured Pirellulales bacterium | reverse complement strand
CCAGCGCTAGGTCGAGGCTGTATGCCGATAGGACGCCGACGAGGGGGCCATGCTCTGTGCTTATGACGTACGCCATGGCCATCACCAGGATCCACATGACGGGTATGCAGAGGGGGACGCCGAGGATCTTGATGGGGAAGTCGCCGTAGACGTAGGCGCCCGAGGCTACGCCGGTGGCCTCCAGGCCCAAGGCGAACAGACCCATCATGACGCCGGGATGTCTAAGCTTCCTCATTCGGTCTCAGCCCCCAGGAGGCTGTTAAACTCCTTTTTCACCTTTTCCAGACAGTCCTCACAAATCCAACCCACCGTTCTGGGTCTTCTCCAAGAATTTTCCTTCCTCAAAAGTTTATAGTAAGGATACATGGCTCTTAGCTCCCTTCCACAGAACATACATGGTTTTCGCGCGCCGGGGCGTCTGAGCTTCCTCATTCAGCCTCAGCCTCCTCGCCCCTTGTGAACTTCACCTTACCGCAATTGGAACATACCCACCTCGTCCAGCCATCGGAGAAAACCTCCTTCGTGTGGAGTTTGAGGGTTGATTCCTTAGACCAACACTTGCAGAGATGGTTGACTTTCTCCTTCGAGAGCAATGTGGGTTCTTCTTTTTCGGTCATTTCCTCTTCCTCCTCGTCTTCCTCCTCCTCTTCTTCAGTCGCTTCTTACTACCCTTCTTCGACATCTTCTTATGACGTGGAATCAGCCCTCAGCCTCATCGCGCGCGCACGAGCTCGTTCGCGTGCCTAGGGCTGCAGAATTCGCAGTCATAAACTCTTTCCACATTTAGCGATTTGGCGAAGTCCAGCGCCTCGTAGTATGTGTCAAAGTAACCGTGGCATAATGTGCTAGCCGTCTTGTGGTTTGGCTCCCTAGCGTGGCCACAACTGGCTCTATGTATCCTAGCATAATCCCGAGTCCTGGTCGATCGATTGCCTTCGAGGACGACAAACTTTATCATCTGAAAATATCCCTATAATCCGATACACCTATTTTCCTACTACTTCCATTCTACTGAGCCTAACCCCCTCTTTCCGATGCCAACCTGAACGTCACCCTCTTTTATGCATATTAATGACAGCGTCGACCTTATTTTTCCGATACCCCTAATCCTGTTAATCAAGTCTTTGAGCTCCTGCATCGTCTCAGCCTCGACGCGGATTATGAAGTCGTATACGGCGTAGAGTTGATATGCCTCCTTGACGTCAGGCATCTCATCTAACGCGTTCAACACCACTTTCCCAGACCCCATCTCAATCATTAATAGTACATAGGCTTTCTCCAACTCAGATACCTTCTAATTGAGAACTTGGGGAGTGTTGCCGGCCCTGGAGCAAGGTTGAGTTGCCCCGGGAGCAGGAACCCCGCCTGGTCGGTTTGAGTTCCTTCTCCCTGCGACGATTTACCCGATATCCAGGATCACAAGTCTCCATTAGGCCCCTAGCCCTCCCCACCACAGAAAGGTGGCACATCACCGATTAAAAGTTGCGTGAGAATGCGTTGATCTTGGTGAGCTCTGCCTTCCGCTTCCCCCGGGGCATCTTGTAGACCCTGATGAGGGCCTGGAACTCCATGAGCATGAAGATCTCCTCGAAGACCCCCTTCTCCATGCCGCTGTGCATCTTGTGAACCGACTTGTAGAGGTCGTCCACGTAGAGAGCCCCGTTCCCCCCGAGGGCGTCCACGACGGTCGATGTAATCAGCCTTCGAGCTCTCATGCCTCTTTTCAACATCCTATAAGCAGTTTTGTATGATTTAAGGTAGAATGAAAGGAGTGAAATAAAGTTCACGATGAGAGAGGTCACGGATAAACGCAAGAAGAAGGTCAAGAGGGGGAGCATCTACCCAACGCGCGTGTCAAATTAACATAGTACTAGGAAGGTGAGGGCACATCCATACATGCCCTTTGGAACGTAGATCTCCGCCGTCGTGAACCTGGGCGCCTTTGTCTTGAAACCCCTGATGCGCGCCATCTCCTGGAACTTCGACCTAAGCATATCCGTCAACTCCTCCTTTGCCTCATCGGTGGAGGCATCTGCCTGGAGGGATGGGATAGATGAGTGGTGCTCGATGACGAATCCGTTGGTCTCTACGCCCTCACCCCACATCAAACCCGCGGAGACATACTCTCCTTCCCTACCCGTTCCACGTGCCTGAACGGCGAACACGAATTCCCCGGGCTCGAAGAAGGATACAACCTCCTCCTTGTTTAGCACTAGATGAGTCACGCCCTTTGGCAGTATGGAGGAAACCTCCACAAGGTTCAGGTTATGGATTCCGGCCTCCTTGAGGGCTCCATCGAAGGCGTTCAGAGGAGAGACAGGGCTGAGGGCAGAACCCGAGACCACGAAGTAGTACCTGGGAATCATCTTGATTCTGTCTATTCCCTCCCGATACAATGTTCATCCACTCGAGGATCCTGTACAAAGGGTTCAGTATATTATTTTGCATCTGTAGATGAATTGCACGTGTGTGAAAAAGTAAGATTCTCCTCACTCTGAGTGGTTTTCCTTGTATAGACACTCTCTCAGTTTCACCACCCATTCGGGCAATCTTATCTCGCCTTCTACAGGAAAGTGGGTGTAGGGCTTGATGTCAAGCACAGGAGAGCCGTCGAAGGCATCCAGGCCCTTGACGGTTAGAACACTGCCCTCCCTCGATTCCAGTTTGCAGAGGGTCAACCCGATACGGCTTGGCCTGTTAGGGGTTCTGGTAGCGAAAGCCCCCATCAAAGAGTATTCCGAATTCCCTAGGAGTGTGTCTTGTCTATGAATGGTCCTACACACTTGGGTTCCATACCACATTTGACCATGGATGGGCAGAATCAGGCGCAGATACCGCAGCTGATGTTGTCACCATCGTATACGTATCTTTCTCTGAGCCTTTCGGGTGCTTCACGCTTTTCGAAGGGTAGATTAGTGTGCAAGGTTTGCTCACTCCTTTGATAGTTCTCTTTCAATTGCCATCAGGGTTGAAGGGTTATATATCTGCTTAGAAGTATTCTAAATCTCTATTGTAAGGTCCTCCTTTAGGCCCTTGTAGCGGTTGCGTACTGTTACCTCTGTCACCCCGGCCGCATCAGCTATCCTCTTCTGTGTACACTTCTCGTCGTTCATGACGCAGGCGATGTAGAGCGCCGCGGCTGCCAGGCCCATCGGGTCCTTGCCAGCCGTCGTCTTGAGCCTCTCCGCCTCCCTGAGGATCTCCACCGCCTTCTGCTGGATCTTCTCCCCGACGTTCACCTTCGAGGCGATCTTGGGAACCCTGAGCTGAGCCGCGGGGATGGGCATCTGGAGGCTCAGCTCCCTCAGGAGGAGCCTATAGCATCTGGCGATGTCCTTCTTGTCGATGGGGCTATGCTTCGCAAGCTCCCGGAGGGTCCTCAGCGTCTGAGTGCTCCTGCACGCTGCATACAGGGAGGCCGCGGCAATGACCGAGATGGATCTTCCCCGGACAAGTCCCTTGTCGAGGGCCTTGCGGTAGATTACGGCCGCCTTCTCCTTGATGGGCGGCGGGATGTGGAGCTTGTCGGTGAGCCTGTCGAGCTCAGCCATGGCCTGGGCGAGGTTCCGGTCCACCGAGGAGTGGACCCTTGACCTTATCTGCCACTTTCGCAGGCGGAGCATCTGAAGCTTCGTGTTCAGGGGGATCTTGCGCCCGAAGGCGTCCCTGCCGACCCGGCCTATCATGGTGGTTAGGCCCTTGTCGTGGACTGCGAATGAGAGGGGGACGCCGACACGGCTCCTTGACTCCTTCTCGCTCTGGGTGAACGCCCGCCACTCGGGGCCCTTGTTGATAACGGACTCTTTAATTACAAGACCACAGTTACCGCAGATGATCTCGCCGGACTCATCGTCATGAATAAGGTTGCTGCTCCCACACTCTGGACAGACGTTCTCATTCAGGAGCTTCTCTTCCCCTTGAGCTCAGCCAAGCTCTTCGGCGGTTATATATAACCATTCTGGTAAAAACCAACATATTCTATAGAGGGAGGGCTCACATATATAGGGGCTGCGAGAGCGCAGAGTTTTTATTTACCTCTGTTTTTAGCTATTTCCAACCCCCCGTTTACACCATTAGATCAAGATAACCAATCTTGAAGTATGTCCACCTTCAGAATTTATATACTAAAAAAAAGTGGGGGGGTCATGGGGAGTCGAGAGCCGTTTATGTAGGGTTCAACTGAAAACCGAGCACTCTAGCTGAAGGCAAAGTTAATCAAAATCCGCTATTATTTACTCACTTTACATTAACCAAATATTCAAGTAGCTCGCTAAATATTCACTTAGATAGA